>NZ_JBHZAN010000073.1:0-4653 GCF_042754285.1 Streptomyces sp. NPDC059224 | reverse complement strand
GACTTCAGTTCGAGGATCTCGCCCTTGGCGTCGACCATGATCTTCTGCGACAGATCTCCGTTGGCGACGGCCGTCGTCACCTGGGCGATGTTGCGGACCTGCGAGGTCAGGTTCGACGCCATGAAGTTGACGTTGTCGGTGAGGTCCTTCCAGACACCGGAGACACCCCGTACCTGGGCCCGGCCGCCCAGCTGGCCCTCCGTGCCGACCTCGCGCGCGACCCTTGTCACCTCGTCGGCGAACGCGGACAGCTGGTCGACCATGGTGTTGACGGTGAGCTTCAGTTCCAGCAGTTCGCCGGTCGCCTCGACGGTCACCGTGCGGGTCAGGTCGCCGCGGGCCACCGCCGTCGTCACCAGGGCGATGTCGCGGACCTGGGCGGTCAGCCGGGACGCCATGGTGTTCACGGCCTCCGTCACGTCCCGCCAGCTGCCCGACAGGCGCTGCACCTTGGCCCGGCCGCCGAGCCGCCCCTCGGTACCGACCTCGCGCGCGACCCGGGTCACCTCGCCGGTGAACAGGGACAGCTGGTCGACCATCTTGTTCACGGCGCGGCCCAGTCTGCGCAGATCCCCGCGCAGCTGGCGGCTGCCGTCGTGCAGATCCACGCGCTGGGTCAGGTCGCCGCCGGCCACCGCGTCCAGTACGCGGGTGGCGTTCGCCGCCGGGGCGACCAGGGCGTCCAGGACCTGGTTGACGTCGTTGACGCGGGACGTCCAGGCGCCCTGGCCGGGGCTGGCCGACACACGTTCGTCCAGGCGGCCGTGGCGCACCAGCTCGTGTTTGACGCGCTGCACCTCGGTGTTGAAGTGCACGCTGCGGTCCATGATCTGGTTGAAGACCGCGGAGAGTTCGCCGACGATGCCCTCCCCGGTCTCCGGCACTTTCGTGAAGTCGCCGTCGCGGGCGGCGGTCATCGCGGCGAGCAGTGGGCGCAGCTCGGATGCTCGGAGTTGTTGCGGTTTGTGTCCGTCTTCGAGCACACGCGTAGCACTGTTCTCACTCATGGCGGCCCACTTCGGTAACTCGGTGCTTATGGGCGCAGTCAGTCTGTCACTCTGTCCGCATCGATCGGGATGCATTCGTCCGAACTGCTCGGGGAGCTCGACATGGGGGCCATACCCACGCAACGGGAGACCGTCTCCCGGGTCCGTGAGGCGCCTGCGCACGACGGCGCGCCCGCGCACGAGAGCGCCGGCTCGTACGCGCAGGGGCACGCGACCCTGCCCGGGAGTCCCCTCGCGCCGGGTTCCGCCCGTGTGCTGGTGCGCGCCTGTCTCGACGAGTGGACCGACTGCGGCCTCCTGGAGCCGGGCCGGCGGGTCGCCGAGGACGCGATGGTCGTCGTCAGCGAACTCGTCACCAACGCCGTCGTGCACGCCGGCACGGAGCTGGAGGTCGACTGGTGGCTGGAGGAGTCACGGCAGGAGACGGCGTTCGTCGTCGAGGTCACCGACCACCATCCCTCCCGCGCCCCGCGCGACCACCCCGGCGAGACGCCGTACGAGACCCCCGAGTACGGGCGCGGGCTGCGTCTGGTCGCCTCGCTCGCCGAGTCCTGGGGGGTCACCTACCGCATCGGCGCGAAGACGGTGTGGGCCCGCCTGACCGGCCGCGGCGGCACGCTCCCGGACGAGCAGGAGCTGAGGGTGGCCGAGATCCTCGCGCCCGAGCCTCCGCCGCACTCGGCCGGGCCGGACAGGGGGTGCGCCCAGCGCGCCGACCGGGACCGGGACTGGCTGGACAGGGGCGCGCTGTCCTTCCTCGCCGAGGCCTCCGACCTGCTCGCCGGGCAGCTCGACGAGAACCTGGTGGCCGCGCTCGCCGGCCAGCTGATCGTGCCGCGGCTGGCCGACTGGTGCGCGGTATGGCTGGAGGACGAGTCGACGGTGCGGGCCGGCGGCTGGGGCGACGCGAACGGCGCGGGCGGGCCGCGGCTGGCCCGGGTCTGGCACGGCAGCGAGAACCGCATCGAGGAACTGCGCCGGGCCCTTGAGAAGGACCCGCCGTGCGCGACGGGCGGCCTGCGCTCCGGACCCGAGCCGTATCCCTGGCCGGGCGAGGCGCTCGGCCCGCAGGCCGCCCGCGGCGCGGCGCTCTCCTACCGGCTGATCGCGGGCGGCCGCCCGCTCGGCACGCTCGTGATCGGGCGCTCCGGCCCGGCCGGCTTCCCCGACGAGATCACCGGTCTGGTCGAGGACTTCGGGCGCCGGGTGGCCCTCGCCATCGGCGCGGCCCGCCAGTACGCCCGCCAGGCCACCATCAGCGCCGTCCTCCAGCGCGGGCTGCTGCCCGGCGCGGTCGCCGAGATCCCGGGCATGCGCAGCGCGCTGGTCTACGAGCCCTGCGACAAGGGCGGCCCCAGCGGTGACTTCTACGACCTGTTCCCGGCCGGCGACGGCCGCTGGTGCTTCGCCGTCGGCGACGTCCAGGGCAAGGGCCCCGAGGCCGCCGTCGTGATCGGCCTGGCCCGGCCCTGGCTGCGGTTGCTGGCCCGGGAGGGGTACCGGGTCGCCGACGTCCTGGACCGGCTCAACCAGCTCCTCCTCGACGACGCCACCGAGGCCGCGGACGCCGCAGCGCGCGCCCTGGTCGCCGCGGGCGGCTGTACCCTGCCGCCCGGCGACGGCCCGCAGACCCGTTTCCTGTCCCTCCTGTACGGCGAACTCACCCCCCTCGATGCGGGCGGCGTCCGCTGCACCCTGGCCTCCGCCGGACATCCGCTGCCGCTGCATCTCGGCCCCGGCGGCGAGGTCCGCACCGCCGCCCGGCCGCAGACCCTGCTCGGGGTCGTGGAGGACGAGACGTACACCAGCGAGACCATCGAGCTGGGGCCCGGCGACAGCCTGCTGTGCGTGACCGACGGGGTCACCGAGCGGCGCTCGGGCTCCCGGCAGTTCGACGACGGGGACGGGCTCGCGCGGGCGCTCGCGGGCTGCACGGGCCTGAGCGCCGAGCTGATCGCCGAGCGCATCAGGCGGCTCGTCCACGAGTTCGGGGGCGGGCAGCCGGAGGACGATCTGGCGCTGCTGGTCCTCCAGGCGGAGTAACCGGCGTCGTACGGGACAATGGGGGACATGCCTTCCGCACTTCCCGACGGCGAGCCGGTTCCCGACGACGGCGCGCTCCCGGCGCACGCGCTGGCCGGTGCCGCCGACCGCCCCCTCGGGTTCTATCTGCACGTCCCGTACTGCGCGACCCGCTGCGGCTACTGCGACTTCAACACGTACACGGCGACCGAGCTGCGTTCCACCGGCGGTGTCCTCGCCTCCCGCGACAATTACGCGGACACCCTGATCGACGAGGTCAGGCTGGCCAGGAAGGTCCTCGGCGAGGACCCGCGCGAGGTGCGCACGGTGTTCGTCGGCGGGGGCACACCGACCCTGCTGGCCGCCGGTGACCTGGTGCGGATGCTGGGCGCGATCCGTGACGAGTTCGGGCTCGCCGCCGACGCGGAGGTCACGACGGAGGCGAACCCGGAGTCCGTCGACCCCGCCTATCTGGCGGCCCTGCGCGCGGGCGGCTTCAACCGGGTCTCCTTCGGCATGCAGAGCGCCCGGCAGCACGTGCTGCGCGTCCTGGACCGCACCCACACCCCCGGGCGTCCCGAGGCCTGTGTGGCGGAGGCCCGCGCGGCCGGCTTCGAGCACGTCAACCTCGATCTGATCTACGGCACGCCGGGAGAGTCCGACGACGACTGGCGGGCCTCGCTGGACGCGGCGCTCGGGGCCGGCCCGGACCATGTGTCGGCGTACGCGCTGATCGTCGAGGAGGGGACGCAGCTGGCCCGCCGGATCCGCCGGGGCGAGGTCCCGATGACCGACGACGACGTCCACGCGGACCGCTATCTGATCGCCGAGGAGATGCTGTCCGCGGCCGGCTTCGACTGGTACGAGGTGTCCAACTGGGCCACCTCCGAGGCCGCCCGCTGCCTGCACAACGAGCTGTACTGGCGGGGCGCCGACTGGTGGGGCGCTGGACCGGGCGCGCACGCGCACGTGGGTGGAGTGCGCTGGTGGAACGTCAAGCATCCGGGGGCGTACGCGGCGGCGCTGGCGTTGGGGCGCTCGCCGGGGGCCGGGCGGGAACTCCTGACCGACGAGGACCGCCGGGTGGAGCGGATCCTGCTGGAGCTGCGGCTGCGCGAGGGCGTGCCGCTGACGCTGCTGAAGGAGCAGGGCCTGGCGGCCGCGCGGCGGGCGCTGGGGGAGGGGCTGCTGGAGAGCGGCCCGTACGACGGCGGACGGGCCGTACTGACCCTGCGGGGGCGGCTGCTGGCCGACGCGGTGGTCAGGGACCTGGTGGACTGAGGGGACCGGGGCGAGGGCCCGGCCAGGGCCTGTCCCGCGGATCGGGTCGCGGGGAAGCCGGCTGTGTCTCGTCGGCGCCGGTGAGCGGGGTCCGGTGCGCCCCGCTGCAGGGCGGAGGAGGGCGGCAACGCGGCGGGGCCACCTCCCGGCCGAAGACCGGCGGGCGTGGACAACCGACGGCAACGCCGCTTGCGTCCCCTTGGGGGAGCAGGGCGGACCCCGCGTCCGCGGCATGATCGGCCGGACCGGCCCTAGGTGTATTGCCCTGTGAGGTTGGGGACGCGGCTGGCGGGTGGTTGGCCCTTGAGCGCGGTGTGTCCGCGGTGGTGATTGTAGGTGTGCA
>NZ_JBHZAN010000072.1:0-31784 GCF_042754285.1 Streptomyces sp. NPDC059224 | reverse complement strand
GCTGCACACCTACAATCACCACCGCGGACACACCGCGCTCAAGGGCCAACCACCCGCCAGCCGCGTCCCCAACCTCACAGGGCAATACACCTAGCGCTGCCGCTCACCGTCGGTGGTCACGACACGCGTGGGGTGGTGGCCGGGATCGTGGCCGGCCGGCCCGGGCCGGCCGGTGCGATGTCCGTCGGCCGGGCCCGGGCCGGTGAAGTCCCCCTCCACGAGGTCCCCGTCGGTGACGTCCCGGTCGGTGAGGTACGTCGTGAGCCGCCGTCCGTCGCCGTACAGCCAGCGTCCCTCGGCCGGGTCGTACAGCCACATGGACTCCCCGTCGACCACCACCCCGATGCGCAGCCCGCGCGTACGGCCCTGGAAGGTCTCCCCGTCGAGGCTGCCGCCGGCGAGGTCCTCGACGGCGTCCCGGTAGTCGGCGAGGGCCCGCGCCGCCCGGTCCAGCAGGGGGCGCGGGTCGGTGGCGTCGGCGGCCGGGCCGCCGGTCAGGGGCGGGTCCACGGGTACGGCGACGAGGTAGCGGCCGTCGACCCAGGCGGCCCAGCCGTTGGCACAGCCGATGTGGGCCCAGTCGCCGCGCCGCTCCACGAGCTGCACCGGCAGCAGCGGGTCCAGGGGCACGGTCGGCCGGGCGGGGTCGGGGGCCTCCCAGGCGGGCATGCCGTCGGACGGGACGACGTGGGTGGGCCGGAACCCTGGGCTCGTGGTCATCGCCTCGCCTACTTCCGCATCACGGCGGGTTCGTGGCGGCGCAGCAGCCGTGACAGGACACAGCCGAAGGCCGCGGACAGCACCACCAGCATGACCATGTTGCGCAGCCAGACGCCCGCCGAGTGCCGGAAGAACGGGTCGGCGGTGAGTTTGCCCGGCACGATCCGGTGCAGGTCGACGGTGCCGGCCATGGCGCCGAGCGCCCACCGCGAGGGCACCAGCCAGGCGAGCTGTTCGAGACCGGGTACGCCGTCCAGTTTCAGCAGGGTTCCGCAGAAGACGACCTGGACGACGGTGAGCAGCACCAGCAGCGGCATCGTCACCTCCTCCTTGCGGACCAGGGCGGAGATCAGCAGGCCGAGCATCATCGCCGTGAAGGAGAGCACGGCCACGGCGACGGTGATCTCCAGCAGGGGTGGCATCAGCACCCCTTCGCCGCCGGGCGCGTCGAGGGCGACGCCGGCCAGACCGACCTGGGTGAGCACGATCGCCTGGAGGACGGTGATGGCGCCGAGGACCACGACCTTCGACATCACGTACGCCGATCTGGGCAGGCCGACCGCTCTTTCGCGCTGGTAGATGACGCGTTCCTTGACCAGTTCACGGACCGCGTTGGCCGCGCCGGTCAGCACGCCGCCCACGCACAGGGTGAGCAGGGCGTTGGTCGCGGTGTCGAAGGTGAGCCTGTTGCCGGCCACGGCCCGGGCCATCGCGCCCATGACGAACGGCAGTCCGATCATGATGGCGAGGAAGGTGCGGTCGGCGAGGAGCGCGGCGGTGTAGCGGCGCACCAGGGTCGAGAACTGGGCTCCCCAGCTGCGCGGCCGCGGCGGCGGGGGCGCGGCGACCGGTCCGCTGCGCGGCAGGACGGGCTGGCCGCTGGAGTTCACGATGTACTTCCGGTGGTACGACGAGGCGCGGAACTCCCCCGCCCAGTCCCGGTCGGTGTCCCGCTCGAACGCCTCGAAGGCCTCGGGCCATTCGCCGAAGCCGAAGAAGCCGAGGGCGTCGCCGGGCGGGCCGAAGTACGCGGTCCGGCCGCCCGGCGCCAGGACCAGGAGACGGTCGCAGGCGTCGAGGCTGAGCACGCTGTGGGTGACGACGATGACGGTACGGCCGTCGTCGGCGAGGCCACGCAGCATGTTCATCACCGAGCGGTCCATGCCCGGGTCGAGTCCGGAGGTCGGTTCGTCGAGGAAGAGCAGCGAGGGCTTGGTCAGCAGTTCCAGGGCGACGCTGACCCGCTTGCGCTGGCCGCCCGAGAGGCTGTGCACGGGCTGGTCGGCGCGCTGTTCGAGGCCGAGTTCCCCGATGACCTCCTCGACCCGCTCCCGGCGCTCGGCCTTCGCGGTGTCCTCGGGGAAGCGCAGTTCGGCGGCGTAGGTGAGGGCGCTGCGCACGGTCAGCTGGACGTGCAGGATGTCGTCCTGCGGGACCAGGCCGATGCGCTGGCGCAGTTCGGCGTAGTCGCGGTAGAGGTCGCGGCCGTCGTAGAGGACGGTGCCGTGCTCGGCGGGGCGCTGGCCGGTGAGGGCGCCGAGCAGGGTGGACTTGCCGGCGCCGCTGGGCCCGACCACGGCGAGCAGGCACTTCTCGCCGACCGGGAAGGAGACGTGGTCGAGCAGGATCTTGCGGCCGCGGTCGACTGCGACGGTGAGTTCCTGGACGTCGAGGGAGACCTCGCCGGTGTCGACGTACTCCTGCAGCTGGCCGTCGACCAGGCAGAACGCCGAGTGGCCGATGCCGACGACGTCCCGGGGTCCGAGCGGTGCGCGGACCACGGAGCGCCCGTTGAGGTAGGTGCCGTTGTGGCTGTCGAGGTCGACGATCTCGTGGCTGCCGTCGGGGTGGACGCGCAGTTCGGCGTGGTGGCGGGAGACGATCAGGTCGTCGACGACGATGTCGTTGTCGGTGGCGCGGCCGATCCGGACGGTGCGGGCGGGCAGTCGTCGTACCGAGGACGGCTGCCGGAAGGTGCCGGTGCGGCTGGGCATCGAGACGACGGAGGGGCGGTCCGGGGCGGGTGGCGGGCGGCCGACGAGAACGGCGCTCGGTCCGTCGGCGGGGCTGCCGAAGCGGATGACGGTACCGGGGCCCACTTCCCATTCCCGGATGCGGCGGCCGTCGGCGTAGGTGCCGTTGGTGCTCTGCTCGTCGTGGAGGGTCCAGTGGTCGTCCGCGGGCTTCAGCACCGCGTGGTGCCAGGAGACCCGGGAGTCGTCGATGACGATGTCGCTGTACGGGTCCCGTCCGACGTGGTAGTCGCGGCCCGGGCTCATCACCGTGGATCCCGTGTCGGTCTCCAGGACGAGTTCGGGCGCCGTCGAGGTGACCGGCCGCTCCGCCATGACCAAAATTCTACCGATTTGTCAGCTCATACGCCCTACACGCCCGACCACGTCGCCGGGCTGCGGACCGCACGGGCGGCGGCTGTCACGCGTCAGGCCACGGGGACGACGAGGGAGGGGATGGTGCGCTGCATACGGAGGGCGTCGACGGACTCGGCGAGCAGTTCGTACTCGGTGGTGTCGTCCTGGACGGCGATCCGCACCAGCCGTCCGCCGGCCAGTTCGTCGGCGACGAGTTCCTGGCGGACCACGTCGGCGCACCAGGCGCGCAGCAGACCGGGTACGTCCGAGACGGCCGCCCCCACCGGGACGAGCGCCCCCTGCGGATATCGCGGATTCTCGGGTAAGGGGTCCAGCCGTTCCGCGATCCACGACGCCCGGTCCCGTAACCACCACAGCGCGAGTGCCAGGGTCGGCGCACGGTAGGTGCCCAGCGGAACGCCGATACGCTGCCCGCCGCAGACGCCGTATGCCGTGACATGGCACAGGAATTCGTCGTGCACGATCACTCCCCCGTAGCTCGCCGGTGTGCCGTCGCGGGCCGGTGTTCCGTGCGGCTCCTGTGCGGTGAAGTGCTCCTGACATTCGAGTATGTTCACTTTCGAAACACTGTCACCACATCTTTCCGGCCAGTCTCTTGGCATATTCCGCCTACGAATTGGCCGAAATGCGCCAGCTGTACGGACCCGTCTTCATTACCCGAGGGGTAATCGACCCGTCACGCGGATCCGGGCATGGTGGTGCCAACGGATCGCCGCAAGCCGCGATCCACTCCCTGACCAGCCATGACACCCTCGTTGGAGGCTGATTCACCATGTCCGTGAACACCGAGCGTCACCAGGCCGCCGCCGCCCGCTACTTCGAGGCCTGGAACGCCGCCGAGCCCGAGGCGCTGGGCAAGGCGGTCGCGGAAGCCTGGACTCCGGACGGCACCTACACCGACCCGCTCGCCGACGTGGCCGGGCACGCCCAGATCACGGCCGTGATCGCGGCGGCGCACGAGCAGTTCCCGGGTTTCGCGTTCCGTCTCCTCGGGGCCGTCGACGGCCACCACGACACCGCGCGCTTCGGCTGGGAGCTGGTGAACCAGGCCGACGGTTCGGCGCCGGTGGCCGGTTTTGACGTGGTCACACTGAGCGAGGACGGCCGGATCCGGCAGGTGCTGGGCTTCCTGGACCGGGTGCCGGACGGGGCCTGACCCGGCCCGGTGAGGCGGACGCGGTGCGGTCCGCCTCACCGGGCCGGTCACCGGCGGGCGACGACGCTCAGCGGCTGACGATCGCGTCGATCCGGGCCAGTTCCTCGGCGTCGAAGTCGAGGTTGGCGACGGCGCCGACGCAGTCCTCGACCTGCTGCGGGCTGCTCGCGCCGATCAGCGCGGAGGTCACCCGGCCACCGCGCAGCACCCAGGACAGGGCGAGCTGGGCGAGGGTCTGGCCGCGGCCCTTGGCGACCTCGTCCAGGGCGCGCAGCCTGCCGACCAGGTCCTCGGTGACCGCGTCCGAGTTCAGGAACGGGCTGCCGCTCGCGGCCCGGGAGCCCTCCGGGATGCCGTCGAGGTAACGGCCGGTGAGCAGCCCCTGCTCCAGCGGGGAGAAGACGATGGAGCCGACCTGGAGCTCGTCGAGGGCGTCCAGGACGCCCTCGGTCTCCGGGCGGCGGTCCAGCATCGAGTAGCGCGGCTGGTGGATCAGGAGCGGGGTGCCCAGCTCGCCGAGGATCCGGGCGGCCTCGCGGGTCTGCTCCGCCGAGTAGTTGGAGACGCCGACGTACAGCGCCTTGCCCTGCTGGACCGCGGAGTGCAGGGCGCCCATCGTCTCCTCCAGGGGAGTCTCCGGGTCCGGCCGGTGCGAGTAGAAGATGTCGACGTAGTCCAGGCCCATCCGGTTCAGGGACTGGTCCAGCGACGACAGCAGGTACTTGCGCGAACCCCACTCGCCGTACGGGCCGGGCCACATCAGGTAGCCGGCCTTGGTGGAGATCACCAGCTCGTCGCGGTACCCCGCGAGGTCCGCCTTCAGCGCCTCGCCGAACGCCGACTCGGCGGAGCCGGGCGGCGGACCGTAGTTGTTGGCCAGGTCGAAGTGGGTGACCCCGAGGTCGAAGGCGCGGCGCAGGATGGCACGCTGGGCCGTCACGGGCCGGTCGGGCCCGAAGTTGTGCCACAGGCCGAGCGACAACGCGGGAAGCTTCAGACCGCTGCGGCCGCTGCGGCGGTAGGGCATGTCGGCGTAGCGGTCGGGGTGTGCGGTGTACAACGCGACTCCAGAGGGGTGGGCACAGGATCTACCGGCTCCACTCTTCCCCGAGCCCCGGCAGTGGTCCAACAGGAGAATGCGATGGAATTGTGCGGCTAGGCTTCTCAATCATGGAACTGCGCCACCTTCAGCACTTCGTCGCCGTCGCCGAGGACCAGCACTTCACCCGGGCCGCGGAACGGCTGCTGGTGTCCCAGTCGGGCCTGTCCGCCTCCATCCGGGCCCTCGAGCGGGAACTGCGGGCGCCGCTGTTCGTGCGGACCACCCGCCGGGTGACGCTCACCGAGGCGGGCCGGGCGCTGCTCGGTGAGGCGGAGCGCATCCTCGCACAGGTGCGGTCGGCGCACGAGGCGGTGGCCGCGGTGCAGGGCGTGCTGCGCGGGACGCTGGCGCTGGGCACCGAGCAGTGCATCGCCGGTGTGCATGTGGCCGGGCTCCTGGCCGCCTTCCGGCGACGCCACCCGGATGTGGAGATACGGCTGCGGCAGGCCGGTTCGGGCGCCCTCGCCGAGGAGGTGGCGGCCGGGCGGCTGGACCTGGCGTTCGCCTACCGCACCCAGGACGACACCGACCAGCTGCGCTCGGTGGCCCTGACCGGCGAGCCGATGACCGTGCTGTGCCATCCCAGCCACCGGCTGGCCACGGCCGGCGCAGCGGTGCTCCCGGCGGACCTCGGCGGGGAGGTGTTCGTCGACTTCCACCCGGACTGGGGCCCGCGCCGTACGACCGACTCGGCCTTCGCCGCGGCGGGCGTACGGCGCACGGTCGCCCTGGAGGTCAACGACGTGCACAGCCTCCTCGACCTGGTCGACGAGAACCTCGGGATCGCCGTGGTGCCCCGGCACTTCCGGCACAAGCGGCCCGCGCTGACCGCGCTCGCGCTGAAGGACACGGACGAGGACGTGTACGAGACGGTCGCCCTGCTGCCGCCCGAGACGGCCACCAGCCCGGCGGCCCGGGCGCTGATCACCTTGCTGGAGACAGGGGGTCTGGCAACGCTCCCGGAGGGGGGCCATCCCTCCTGACCTCGGCTTCCCGATCGGCGCGGACGCGCCGACGGCGGAAGTGACGCATCGCCGGTCTCCGTTCCTCCGGGGTGCGTTCGCGCCGGTCACGGAGGAACTCACGGCCTCGGCCCGGTGGCCGCCGAGGCCGGCACCCGGGCGCCGTACGCCTGGAACCGGGAACACCCGGCCCGGGTGGGGCGGCGAGCCGGGTCCGTCCGCCCGGCAGGGTCCGCCGGGATTCCACGGAAGCCGGATTCCGGACGCACGAAGCGCCGCGATGCGCGATCGTGGTCACATGCATGCAAGGGACATCCTCATCGACGGCTTCGGCCGCATCCAGGAAGAAGTCCACGCCGCCCTCGACGGCCTCGACCCCGACCTGCTCAACAGGCCCCCGGCGCCCGGGGCCAACTCCATCACCTGGCTGGTCTGGCACCTCACCCGGATCCAGGACGACCATGTCGCCGACGCCTTCGACCTCGACCAGGTGTGGCTGGCCCAGGGCTGGGAGAAGCGTTTCGGCCTTGACCTGCCGCCCCGTGACCACGGGTACGGCCACACCCCCGCGCAGGTCGCGAAGGTCACGGTGGACTCCGGCGACCTGCTGACCGGCTACTACGACGCGGTGCACGAGCAGACACTGGGGGTGCTGCGCGAGCTCCCCGCCAAGGATCTCGAACGGGTCGTGGACACCCGCTTCGATCCGCCGGTCACGCTGGGCGTCCGGCTGGTGAGCGTCCTGTCCGACGATCTCCAGCACGTCGGACAGGCCGCCTATCTGCGGGGGCTGCCTCAGAGCACGGACGCGTAACCCGGCAGGACGACGTCCTCGATGAGGGCCGTGCGCTCGTCGAACGGGATGAAGGCGCTCTTCAGCGCGTTCACCGTGACCGTGCGCAGGTCCTCGGCCGTCCAGCCGGCCTCGTCCACCAGCAGGGACATCTCCCGGGTCATCGTCGTCCCCGACACCAGCCGGTTGTCGGTGTTGAGGGTGACCCGGAAGCCCAGCTCCTTCAGCGCGGTGATCGGGTGCCCGGCGACGGAGGAGGCACAGCCGGTCTGGAGGTTGGAGGTCGGGCACATCTCCAGGGCGATCCGGCGGTCGCGCACCCAGCTCGCGAGGCGGCCGAGCTTGCCGTCGACGATGTCCTCGGTGATCCGCACCCCGTGCCCGATGCGCTCGGCGCCGCACACCTGGACCGCCTGGTGGATGCTGGGCAGGCCGTGCGCCTCACCGGCGTGGATGGTGAAGGGCACGCTCTCGCGGCGCAGGTGCTCGAAGGCGGCGAGGTGGTCGGCGGGCGGGAAGCCGTCCTCGGCGCCGGCGATGTCGAAGCCGACGACTCCGGCGTCGCGGTAGGCGACGGCGAGCGCGGCGGCCTCGCCGACCCGGTCGAACATCCGCATGCCGCACAGCAGGGTGCCGACCCGGACCGGGGTGCCCGCCGCGGCGGCCTTCGCCATTCCCGCGGCGAGTCCCTCCTGCACGCTCTCCACGACCTCGCCCATGCCGAGGCCGCCCTTGACGTTCAGCTCCGGTGCGTAGCGCACCTCGCCGTACACCACACCGTCGGCGGCGAGGTCGAGGACGTACTCCTCGGCGACGCGGCGCAGCCCGTCCTTGGTCTGCAGGACGGCGAGGGTGTGCTCGAAGGTGGCTATGTACCGCACCAGATCACCGGAGTCGGCGGCCTCGAGGTACCAGGCGGCCAGCTCGTCCGGGTCGGTGGTGGGCAGCGTGTGGCCGACCTCGGCCGCGAGCTCGACGAGGGTGGCGGGGCGCAGGCCGCCGTCGAGGTGGTCGTGCAGGACGGCCTTGGGGAGGCGGCGGATCACATCGGCGTCTACGCGCGTAGCAGTCATGGCGGAGCTTTCCTCGGCAGGTGGTTCCGGTGGGTCGGTCAGAGGGCGGGCTGGAGCAGGTCCCAGCGGTTGCCGTACAGGTCCTGGAAGACGGCGACACTGCCGTACGGCTCGTGCCGCGGCTCCTCCAGGAAGGTCACGCCGGCGGCGGTCATCCGGGCGTGGTCGCGGGCGAAGTCGTCGGTGTGCAGGAAGAACCCGACACGCCCGCCGGTCTGGTCGCCGACGCGAGCACGCTGCTCGTCGTCCTTGGCGCGGGCGAGCAGCAGTCCGGTGCCGTCCCCCTCCGTCCCGGGCGCCACGACGACCCAGCGGGACCCGTCCGGCCGCGGCGCGTCCTCGACCAGCCGGAACCCGAGGGCCTCGGTGTAGAAGCGGATCGCCTCGTCGTAGTCGCCGACGACGAGGGTGACCAGGGCGACGCGTCGCATGGGGGCCTTTCGGTGGAGCGGTTAGCGGAAGAGGTTATACGTAAAACTTGCCGGACGCCAGTCGTCTGTCTCCGCAGGCCCCGGCTGGGACGCGGGGAGCGGGGTCCCCGGACCGCGCCGGTCGGCGGTGTGTGAACGCCCTACCGCCGTGCTTCCCCCTGCGCGACCTCCACCCGATGGTGGAGGTCGGCCATCCCGGTCGCGGAAGCGGCGCACGACAGCACGGCGCACGCCACGAGCAGCGCCGCGAATCCGGAACCGGCCCGGCGCCGGCCCCGCGGCGCGGCCAGCAGCGCCGCCACTCGTCGCGGCACCGGCCCCGACGCCGCCCCCGACACGAACGCCGGCCGCACGGTCCCTCTGTACTGTCCCGCCAGCGCGGCCCGCGCGATCGCACGGGCGGTCAGCCGCCGGTCCCCCACCGTGCGCGCCGCGGCCTCGTCGGCGACCCGCTCCACGGCCAGTCGCACCTCGGCCCGGACCCGCCGCAGCGCGGGATGGCAGTGCGCCGCGAGCTCCGCGGCGGCCAGGAAGTAGTGATGGCCGCCGCGGTTGTGCGCCCGTTCGTGCGCGAACAGCGCCTCCCGTTCGGGTCCGTCCAGGCTGCGCAGCATCCCCGTGGTGACGACGATCCGGTGCGGCCGTCCGGGCAGCGCGTACGCGTCCGGAACCGGCGACTCCACCACGCACAGATCACCCGCGGCCGGTCGCTGCCCGGCCTCCGTACGAGCGGCGCGGAAGGCGCGGGCCTGCCGCAGCACCCACCGGGTGCCGGTCCCGGCCCAGACCGCGAGTGCGCCGGCCGCGAGGGCCGAGAGCGGCAGGGCGTAGCGGTCGGAGAGCGTGTGCAGCGGCCGGATCAGCTCGCCGAGCGACGCGAAGAACGGCAGCCTGAGCAGCCCGGCCAGCAGGAACGCGCCGAGCGCGGTCAGGGCGCAGCCCGCGAGGGCGACGGCTGCGGCGGTGATGACCCAGAGGGCGGCGGCGGGCGCCAGCCGGTCCAGAGCCCGCCGGGCGAGCGCGGGCAGCGTGAACGGCACCAGCAGCGGCAGGATCAGCAGTACGGTCATGACGCCCCGGGCCGTTCGCCGGCGTCGAGCAGACTCCGCAGGAGACGCTCGTCGTCGGGGCTGAGCTGGGCGACGAACCGGGCGAGCACGGCCTCCCGGTCGGCGTCGCGGTCCAGTTCGCTGTGCATCCGCTTGGCGGTCAGGCCCTGCGCGTCCTGCACGGGGAAGTAGGCGAAACCGCGGCCCTGACGGTGCCGGCCGACCACGCCCTTGTCGTGCAGCCGGGTGAGGATCGTCGTCACGGTGGTGCGGGCCAGGTCCGTGCCGAGGCTGTGCTGGACCTGTCCGGGGGTCTGGGGCTCGCCGGCGGCCCAGAGGGCCGCCATGACGCTCGCCTCCAGCTCACCGGCGGGCCGGCGTTCGTCCTTCGCGTCGGCCATGGAAGGTCCGTCACCCCTTCTTCCTCGTACCAGGTCTCGCAGACCGTCTACGGCAGTGTAGGCGGACGGACGGCACGCGCCGCCCGTGAGCCCGTCCCCCAAAGACGCCGCGGGCGGCGGCGGAGGCCCGTCGCCGGGGCGTGCGGTACCGCAGGCCTGGGGCCCTCGCGCGAGGTGCGCGGGGGATCCGGCCGACGACGTCGTTGCCGGTGCAGAAGATGTGGTCGAAGCGTTCGGCGAGCAGGGCCGTGGTCTCGGGGACACGCCTCGACGACGGCGACGGCGACGGCCTTCGAGACAGGCCGGCAGCAGGCGGGCCGGCGCGGCCGAGGTCGCCGGGGCCGGCTCGCTGGGCCTGGCGACGACCGCGTTGCCCGCGGCGAGGGCTCCGGACACCGGGGCGAGCAGCAACTGGGCCGGGCAGTTCCACGGGGCGATGACGAGGACGACGCCGGGGGTCCCGGACGGAGTCCGGGGGAGGGGCGTACTGCGCCCAGGCGCTCGCGTCGCCGCCCAGGTGCGCCGGGACGGGGGCGGGTTCGGGACGCAGCCGCTCCGCCAGGTGGTCCAGGCTGTGGCCGATCTCGCGGACGGTGAAGTCGATCTCCGTGCGGTGCGCCTCGGTGGCGCTCCTGCCCAGGTCCGCGTGGAGAGCGGCGGCCAGCTCGTCGCCGCCCTGCGTGAGCAGGGCGCGCGGTCGGCGCAGCCGGCCGGTGGGCCGTTCGACGGGCTTGGTGCGGCCGGTGCGGAAGGCGGCGCGCAGCCGCGCCACGACGTCGGCGGGCTGCTCGGGGGCGGACTGGTTCACGGATGCCGTGCTGGTGGTGCGTACGGGCCTGGCGGCCCGGCTGGATGCCGATCAGTCGGATGCATAGTGCAACCTTTCAGGGGCCGAAGCAGATTCCGCCACCACGCAACCCCTCTCGGCCGCGCCCCCGCCCGCACTCCCGCCGGCAGGCCGCTCAGCCGGCCGCCTTCCACACGAACGGCGGGTCCCCGGATCGGCACCCCGCCCCGGACAGCCGGAAGAATCCCGTCCATGACCATCTCCGCGCATCCGCTCGTCATCCGCGCCCGGGAACTCGCCGACAGCCTCCTCTCCCCCGCCGCGGAGCGCGTCGATCAGGAGGGAGTGCCGGTGAGCCACTCGAGGCGGTCAGAGGCTCGGGCCTGCTCGGCCTGAACGCTCCGGTGGCCTACGGCGGGTCGGCGGCGCCCGCGGCCGTGGCGCGGGAGACGGCGGAGATCCTGGCCGGGGCGTGCTGCTCGACCTGGTTCGTGCAGACCCAGCACCACACTCCGGTGCTGACCCTGGCCCAGGCCGAACTGCCCGTCCGGGAGCGGCTGCTGGGTCCGCTGGCGCGGGGCGAGCTGCTGTCCGGGGTGGCGTACGCGCATCTGCGGTCGTACCCGCGGGTCCCGGTGCGGGCCCGGCGCGAGGGCGGCGCCTGGCGTTTCCACGGCACCGTCCCCTGGTACACCGGCTGGGGCCTGAACGACGTGCTGCTGCTGGCCGGGGTCACCGAGGACGACGAAGCCCTGTTCGCCTTCGTCGAGGCACGGGAGCAGCCGGGGCTGCGCCCGTCGGAGCCGATGCGGCTGGCCGCGCTCACCGCGTCCCGGACCGTCTCCCTGGACCTGGACGGCCTGCGGGTACCCGAGGACGCCGTCGCGCGCCGCATGCCGTACCGGGACTGGGCGGCGACGGACCGTCCGAGGACCCGCGACGCCAACCCGGCGGTCTTCGGGATCACGGCGGCGGCCCTGGCCCTGCTCGGCGACGAGTACGCCGCACCGCTGCGGGCCCGTGCCGACGAGGTCCGCCGCCGGGCCTACGCGCTCGCGGACCATCCGGTGCCGCAGGAGCACGGGGCGCAGCGGCTGGCGCTGCGGGCCGAGGCGTTCACGCTGATGCGTACGGTCACCACGGCGGCCTTGGTGACCGGCGGCGGCCGGGCGATGTCCGTCACCGCCCGCGCTCAGCGGCTGGCCCGGGAGGCCCTGTTCCTCCTGGTCCAGGGCCAGACCGCGGAATCACGCACGGCCCACCTGGAGCGGCTCGCGCAGGAATCCCGCTGAGACGACGGCGGGCGCCGCTCAAGCGTGTTCGACGGCCGCGTCCAGCAGCCAGTCCACCAGGTAGCCGGCGAAGGAGGAGCGCACCAGCACCCAGAAGCCGCCCCGGCTCCCGTCCCGGGCGACCAGCACGACCTGGGTGCGGGCGAGGGTGGTCTGGGCGCATCGGCCGGGGCCGAAGGCGCGCGGGTGCAGGTCCAGCGCACAGCCGTGGGACAGCAGATCACGGGCGCGGGGTCCGCCGACCAGCAGGGTGGTGCGCTGGGCGGAGACATCGGTGACGGCGACCGGCTCGTCCCCGGCCGCCGACCGGATCCGGCGCTCCAGGTCCCGCTCGGTGCCGGGCCTGCCGACCACCAGCCACTCGTCCGGACCCAGCCGCACCGCGCTCACCTCCCCCGCGTGCACCACGGTGTCGGGTTGCGGGGGCAGGGTGAGTCCCAGGGCCGCTCCGACCGCGTCCGCCGCCGGGCCCTTGGCGTCCAGGCGGACGTTCACCTGCGCCAGGAAGGGGAGTTCGGCCAGCCGAACCGCGCCCCGGGAGGCGCGGGTGACGCCGGCCAGCCGGTGCGCGGCATCGGCCAGCGGGCTGCGCGGCGCTGCGGCCGGGGCGGTGTCAGCCGTCACGGCGGGCTCCCTCGGGGTCGTAGAGGACGGGACCGGCGACGGTCACCGGCAGCAGCCGGGCGCCGACGGGTGCGTAGAGACGGTCGCCGATGCGGTCCCGGCCACCCTTGACCAAGGCCAGCGCGAAGGTCCGGCCGAGCGCCGCGCTGCGGTAGCTGGAGGTGACGTGGCCGAGCATCGGGACGGGCGGGGCGGGCAGTTCGCGCCCGGCGACCAGCTGCGTGCCTTCCGGGAGGAGGGCGCCGGGATCGTCCGTGAGCAGGGCGACCAGCTGCTTGCGGCCGGGGCGGGCGGTGTCGGGGCGGGTGTGGGAGCGCTTGCCGATGAAGTCGGTCTTCTTCCTGGACACCGCCCAGCCCATGCCGAGGTCCTGCGGGGTGACCGTGCCGTCGGTGTCCTGGCCGACGATCGGGTAGCCCTTCTCGGCACGCAGGACGTGCATGGTCTCGGTGCCGTAGGGGGTGATGCCGTACGGCTCCCCCGCCGTGCACAGCACCTCCCACAGCGCGCCGGCCCGCCACGGCGACACGTTGATCTCGTAGGCGAGTTCGCCGGAGAAACTGATCCGGCACACCCGGGCGTCGAGGCCGGCGACCGCGGTCTGCCGCCATGTCATGAAGGGGAAGTCGTCGTTGGACACGGCGAGCCGGGGTGCGAGGGAGCCGAGGACCTCGCGGGACCTCGGGCCGACCAGGGCGACCGTGGCCCAGTGTTCGGTGACCGAGGTGCAGTGCACCCGCAGGCCGGTCCACTCGGTCTGCAGCCACTCCTCCATCCAGTCCAGGACGGCCGCCGCGTTGCCGGTCGTGGTGGTGACCAGGAACCGGTCCGGGGCCAGCCGGATGACCGTGCCGTCGTCGAAGACCATTCCGTCCAGGCGGCACATCACGCCGTAGCGGATGCTGCCGACCTTCAGGGTACTGATCATGTTGGTGTAGAGCCGCTCCAGGAAGAGCGCGGCGTCCGGACCCTGCACGTCGATCTTGCCGAGCGTGGAGGCGTCCATGAGGGCCACGCCCTCGCGGGCGGCACGGCACTCGCGCAGCACGGCCGTCTCCCTGTCCTCGCCGTCCCGCGGGTAGTACCAGGGCCGCTTCCACTGCCCGACGTTCTCGAACAGCGCGCCGTGTTCGACGTGCCAGCCGTGCAGGGCGGTCGTGCGGACCGGGTCGTGGAGCGCGCCCCGGTGGCGGCCGGCGAGGGCGGCGAAGGCGACGGGGGTGTAGGGCGGTCTGAAGGTCGGCAGGCCGAGCGCCGAGACGTCCACGCCGAGGAGTTCGGCGACGACCCCGCTCGCCAGCACCCCGCCGGTCTTGCCCTGGTCGCCCGCGGTGCCGGCGGTGGTGTAGCGCTTGGTGTGCTCCACCGAGCGCAGGCCCGCGCCGGTCGCCCGGGCCAGGTCGGCGACGGTGACGTCGCGCTGGAGGTCGACGAAGCGGGGGGCGCCGGTGGCGGTCGGGATCGTGAACACCTGCATGGGCGGGGTGTAAGGCTGGGCGGTGACGGTGGGGAGGGCGGGGCTCCGGGCGGCGTAGCCCTCCGCCTCGGCCGCGCGGGCGCCGGCCGCCGCGCCCTGGGCGAGGGCCGTGGCGAGGTCGAACGCCCCGTTCGCGGCGCCCGCGGCCACCACCGCCTGACGGCAGCCGTCGGGGACGAACGTGCCGAGCGTCTCGTCGTGGCGGAGCCTGCCGCCCGCCTGGCTGAACAGGTGCGCGACCGGGTTCCAGCCGCCGGATACGAGGAGCAGGTCGGCGGCGAACTCCCTTTCCCCGCCGGGGCCGTGGAGGGGGGCGACGGTCACGGAGGTGAGCCGCGTATCACCCGTCGTGCCGGTGACCGCGCCTGCGGCCAGCACCTCGATCCCGGCGGTCCGGGCGCGTTCGGCCCACTCCCCCGGCTCCGGCCGGGTGTCGGCGATCGCCGCGATCTCGGCGCCGGCCGCCGCCAGGTCGAGTGCGGCGCGGTAGGCGCTGTCGTTGGTGGTGAACACCACCGCGCGGCGGCCGGGCACCACGGCGTACCGGTGGAGGTAGGTGCGGGCGGAGGCGGCCAGCATCACACCCGGGCGGTCGTTGTCGCCGAACGCGAGGGACCGCTCGTGGGCGCCGGTGGCGAGGACGACGTGCCGGGCGCGGATCCGCCAGACGCGTTCGCGGGAGACGTGCGCGGGGGCGGCGGCGCCGAGGTGGGCGGTGCGGCGCTCGACGGCGAGGAGGTGGTTGTCGTCGTAGTGGCCGAAGACGGTGGTGCGGAGCAGGACGCGGACCTCGGGGGCGGCTTCGAGGCGGCCGCGGGTCGCGGCCACCCAGTCGGGGTGCTCGCCGGTGCCCAGGAGGCTGCCGCCGGGCTCCGGCTGGTCGTCGGCGAGGATGACGCGGGCGCCGCCGGTGGCCGCGGCCGCCGCCGCCGCGAGGCCGGCCGGCCCGGCGCCGACGACCAGCAGGTCGCAGTGGGCGTGTACGGCGTCGTAGCGGGCCGGGTCGGGTTCGGTGGCGAGCCGTCCCCGGCCGGGGAGGCCGGTGGCCACCAGGCCGTCGTACAGCTCGACGGTGGTGGCGGGGAGCATGGGTTCGGGGAAGGGGGCCTCGATCTGGACGACCGCGTTGGGTTCCTCCGGGCCCGCGGTGAAGATGCCGCGGGGGCGGCCGAGTCTGACGCTCGTGGCGGCCCGGACGACACCGTTGGCGAGGAGGGCGGAGGCGAGGGTGTCGCCTCGGTAGCCCTGGTGTTCGGTGCCGTCGAAGGTGAAGGTGAGGGGGGCGGTGCGGTCGATCCGGCCGCCGGTGGGGGTGCGGTAGGGCCCCGCGCTCCGGCCGCGGACGGACGCGGTGCCCCCGCCGCCCCTGCCCCTCCCGTCCTGAAGGGGCGCCGCCGCCACGGCCCCGCCGGCGCCCGCGCTGCCGGATCCCCCTTCGCCCTGGGGGGCCTTGTCCTCGAACGCCGGACCGGCCGGATTCGACGGGCGGGCCGCAATCGGCGGACGGGGCCGGACGGTTGCCGGGCGCGGCTCCCCCGGGCGGTACACCGTCAGGATCTCGTTCGTCGACGTGTCGCGTACGGCGTTGAACCATCGCCGGCAGCCTGCCGTGTGGGCCCAGCGTTCGGCGAAGGGGCCCTTCGGGTTGGCGCGGAAGAAGAGGTACCGGGCCCACTCCTCGTCGGTGAGGGACGCGGGGGTCTCGGGGTAGGGCACGTGGGCCTGGCCGCCGTAGTGGAACTCGGCCTCGTCGCGGGGCCCGCACCACGGGCAGGGGATGAGCAGCATGGTGGGGCTCCCTAGTGGGCCACCGCGGCCGCGCCGTGCTCGTCGACGAGCGCGCCGGTGGTGAAACGGTCGAGCGAGAAGGGGGCGTTGTGGGTGTGCGGGGTGTCGTGCGCGATGGTGTGGGCGTAGACCCAGCCGACCCCGGGGGTGGCCTTGAAACCGCCGGTTCCCCAGCCGCAGTTGAGGTAGAGGTTGGCCACCGGGGTGAGGCCGACTATGGGTGAGGCGTCGGGGCTGACGTCGACGATGCCGCCCCAGGTGCGCAGGACGTGGGCGCGGGCGAAGACCGGGAAGAGTTCGAGGGCGGCGGCCATCTGCTCCTCGATGATGTGGAACGCGCCGCGCTGGGTGTAGGAGTTGTACGCGTCGATGCCCGCGCCCATCACCAGCTCGCCCTTGTGGGCCTGGCTGACGTACACGTGGACCGCGTTGGACATGACGACGGTGGGGTGCACCGGCTCCAGCAGCTCCGATACGAGTGCCTGCAACGGGTGGCTCTGGAGCGGGAGTTCGATGCCCGCCATGGCGGCGAGGACGGAGGTGTGGCCGGCCGAGCACAGGGCCACCTTGCCGGCCGCGATCGGGCCGCGGCTGGTCTGGACGCCGACCACCCGGCCGGCCACCACGTCCACGCCGGTGACCTCGCAGTTCTGAATGATGTCGATGCCGGCCGCGTCCGCGGAGCGGGCGAAGCCCCAGGCCACGTAGTCGTGCTTGGCGATGCCGGCGCGCGGCTGGTAGGTGCCGCCGAGGACCGGGTGGCGCACCTCGGGCGAGGTGTTGACGATCGGGCAGACCTCTTTGACGCCGGCCGCGTCGAGCCACTCGGCGTCCACTCCGTTGAGGCGGTTGGCCTCGACCCGGCGGACGCCGTCGCGGACGTCCTGGAGGCTGTGCGCCAGGTTCAGCACGCCGCGCTGGGAGAAGAGGATCGGGTAGTCGAGTTCCTCCTCCAGGCCCTCCCAGAGTTTCAGCGCGTGCTCGTAGATGGCGGCGCTCTCGTCCCAGAGGTAGTTGGAGCGGATGATGGTGGTGTTGCGGGCCATGTTGCCGCCCGCCAGCCAGCCCTTCTCCAGGACCGCCACGTCGGTGATGCCGTGGTTGCGCGCCAGGTAGTGGGCGGTGGCGAGGCCGTGTCCGCCGCCGCCGACCACGATCACGTCGTACGAGCGCTTCGGCTCGGGGGTGCGCCACAGGAAGTCCGGGTGGTCGGGGAGGTCGGCGCCGGGGGTGCGGGGGCTCATCGGACGTCTCCGTCGTGCGGCAGGTGCGGGTAGAGCGGATGCCCGGCGGCCAGTGCCCCGGCGCGGGCGCGCAGGGCGGCAAGGTCCGGGCCGGACTGGAGGGCCAGGGCGATCACGTCGGACACCTCGGCGAAGTCGGCCTCTAGTTCGGCACGGAGCGCGGCGTGGACCTCGGGGTCGAGCTCGGCCAAGGGGGTGTTCAGCGCGTTCATCTGAGTTTCGCGATCCTTTCGAACGACCTTGGCGAGGGTGCGCCCCAAAGGGGCGCTGGGGGTCCCCCCGGCCGAAGGCCGGGGGGAGGAACTGCGCGGCCCTTCACGACGAGCCTGCGGCCGAACGCCGACGCCACCCGGATCCGTCACCCACGAAGACGACTCATCCCCGGGTCGAACAACGGCTCCTCGGCCACTACCGCGTCCACGCGCTCGTCGAAGTAACCGATCTGAACCCCGGTTCCCGGCACCGCCAGCTCAGCCGGCAGCCACGCGTAGGCGATCCCCTTGCCGACGGTGTAGCCGTACGCCGCGCTGGTCACGTAACCGACCGCGCGCTCACCGTCGTACACCGGCTCCTTGCCCATGACGACGGCCCGGGGGTCGTCGACGGTGAGGCAGCTCAGCCGGCGCCGCACCTCCGCCCGGCGCCGCTCCAGCGCGGCCCTTCCGACGAACTCGCCCTTCCCCGGCCTGACGGCGAATCCGACTCCGGCCTCGTAGGGGTCGTGCTCGTAGGTCATGTCGGTGCCGAAGGAGCGGTAACCCTTCTCCAGGCGCAGGCTGTTGAAGGCGCCCCGGCCGGCGATGATCCCGCCGAGCGGCTCGGCCGCCCGCCACAGGGTGTCCCAGAGCTTCGCGCCCTGGTCGGCGGTCGTGTACAGCTCCCACCCGAGTTCACCGACGTAGGACAGCCGCATCGCGGTGACCGGTACCGAGCCGACGAAGGCACGTCTGGCGCGGAAGTACCTGAGGCCCTCGTCGGAGAAGTCCTCGTCGGTGAGGGGCTGGAGGACCTCCCGGGCGAGCGGGCCCCACAGGCCCACGCAGCAGGTGCCGGGGGTGATGTCGCGGACCTGGACCCCGCCGTCGGCGGGCAGGTGGCGGGTGAACCAGTCGAGGTCCAGGTTGCCGTTGGCACCGACCTGGAAGAGGTCGTGGGCGAGACGGGCGACGGTGATGTCGCTGCGGATGCCACCGTCGTGGCCGAGGAGCAGGGTGTACGTCACCGAGCCCACGGACTTGGCGACCTTGCCGGTGACGAGGCCCTCCAGGAATCCGGCGGCGCCCGGGCCGGTGACCTCCAGCCGCTTGAGGGCGGTCATGTCGTACAGCGCGACGGTCTCGCGGGTGACCTGGGCCTCGGCGCCGACGATCGGCGACCAGTAGCGGGCCGCCCAGTCGTTCGGGGTGGGGATCGAACGGCCTTCGGTCAGAGGGGCGTTGGCCTCGTACCACTGGGGGCGTTCCCAGCCGTTCGCCTCCAGGAAGAACGCGCCGTGCTCCCGCTGGCGGGCGTAGAAGGGGCTGGTGCGGATCGGGCGCGGGTCCCCGCCCGGCTGGAGGGGGTGCAGGATGTCGTAGACCTCGACGAAGTTCCGGCAGTCGCGGGCCAGGACGTACTCCGGGGCGAGTTGGTGCGGCTCGAAGCGGTTGACGTCGCACTCGTGCAGGTCGAAGGACGAGCAGTGGCCGTCCACCAGCCATTCGGCGACGGCCCGGCCGACGCCCGCGGAGTGGGTGACCCAGACCGCCTCGGCCACCCAGAAGCCCTTGACGTCCGGGGACTCGCCGAGCAGCGGGTAGCCGTCGGTGGTGAAGGAGAACAGGCCGTTGATGCCCTCCTCGAGCTTGGCCTCGCGGGTCGCGGGGAGCAGTGACCGGGTCTCGGCCCAGGCGCCCTCGAAGTCCTCCTCGGTGAACTCCAGGACGGAGGGCATCTGTCCGGCCTCGTGGAGGGAGCGGATGTCGTCCGCCGCGACGGGCATCGGGCGGTGGCCGTAGGAGCCGATGCCGAGGCCGTCGAAGCGGTCGCGGTAGTAGAGGCCGGCGTCCTGGTGGCGCAGGATCGGGCGGACGGCCTCCTCGGTCTGGCCGGCGAGGACGGGCACCGGGCCGGTCCAGGCGAGCTGGTGGGCGAGCGGGGTGAGGGGCAGGTTCATGCCGACCATGCGGGCGATCCGCGGGCCCCAGATGCCGGCGCAGCAGACGACGATGTCGGCGGGGATCTCGCCCTGGTCGGTCACCACCGCGGTGACGGCGCCCTCGTCGTGGCGCACGTCGAGGACCTCGTGGCGGGCGAGGAAACGGACGCCGCGGCCGGTGGCCCGGCGGATCTGGGCCTCGACGGCGAGCACGGCCTTGGCGATGCCGTCGGTGGGGACCAGGAGGCCGCCGAGGACCCGGTCCGCGTCGAGCAGCGGGTGCAGTTCGACGCACTCCTCGGGGGTGACGACCCGGGCCTCGACGCCCCAGGCGGTGATCCAGCCGTGGCGGCGGTGGAGTTCGGCGAGGCGCTCGGGTCCGGTGGCCACTTCGAGGCCGCCGACCTGGAGGAAGCAGGGCCGGCCGTCGACGTCCAGGGAGCGGAACTTCTCGACGGTGTAGCGGGCCAGTTCGGTCATGGTCTTGGACGGGTTGGTCTGGAAGACCAGGCCGGGGGCGTGCGAGGAGGAGCCCCCGGTGGCCGGCAGGGGGCCCTGGTCGACCACGGTCACCTCGGTCCAGCCGCGCGCGGAGATCTCGTCCGCGAGGGCCGCTCCCACGACGCCCGCTCCGATGATGACCACTCGGGGTCCCGCCATCGCCCAACCTCCGAACTTGAGACCGGTGCAGTCGCCTTGGACGCGCAGTTGCTTCGTACGCAACGTGATTCAGGCTGCGCAACTCAATGTGCCCGTCGTCGAGGAGGGGTGTCAAGAGGCCCGGTGACGTCGGGAAACGGCTCGAAGGCGGGCGCCGAACGGCAACGCCCGGCGGGCGTACTGGACCGGCCCTTTCGCCCCTCGTTACTTCAGCCAGGCCTCGACCTTGTCGCGGTTGGCGTCGACCCACTTCTTGGCCGCCGCGTCGTCGGACATCTTGTCGACGGCGATGTACCTGGCCACCGTGTTCTGGTCGTCGTTGGTCCAGTTGAACTTCTTCACCAGGTCGTACGCCGGGCTGCCCGACTTGGCGAAACCCGCGCTGACGATCTTGTCCAGGTCGTAGACGGGATAGTCGCAGGCCACCTTCGCCGCGTCGGCGTCACAGCCCGACGTGTACGTGGGCAGGTCCACCTTGACCAGCGGCACCTCGGAGAGGAACCACTGCGGTTCGTAGAAGTAGCCGATGAGCCACTGCTTGTTCTTCTCGGCCGTCCGGAACGCCTGGATGAGCGCGGTCTCGCTGCCCGCGTACACCACCTTGAAGTCCAGTTTGAGGTTCTTCACCAGAGCGGCGTCGTTGGTGACGTACGACGGGTCGCCGTCGAGGAGTTGCCCCTTGCCGCCCGACTCGGACGTCTTGAACCGGGCGGCGTACTTGTCGAGGTTCTGCCAGTTCTTGATGTCCGGGTGCGCCTTGGCGAGCCACGGCGGGACGTACCAGCCGATGATGCCCTTGTTGCCGGTCGAGCCGGCCTCGACGGCCGTCTTCTGCCCGGTGACGAACTTCTTCTTCAGATCGTCGTGGCCCCAGTTCTCCAGGACGGCGTCGACCTCTCCGGTGCCGAAGCCCTGCCAGGCGATCTCCTCCTTGAGGTCCTTCTTCTGCACCGTGCAGCCGAGGTCGTGTTCCGCGACGTACGCGACGACCGCCGCGTCCGCCTCGTAACCCACCCACGGGTTGACGGCCAGGTTGAAGGTGCCGCACTTGCCGCCCGAGGACTTCGAGCCGGCCGCGCTGTCCTCCCCGACCTTCGCCCCGCCGCAGGCCGTGAGGGTGAGGCCGAGGACGGCCAGGGAGGCCGCGCCCATTCGCCAGTGTCGTGCCATGGTGTCGGTGCTCCTTATGCCCGGGTGCGTCGCGCCGCAGCCTGAGTGATCCGGTCGAACATGACTCCGAGCAGTACGATGGCGAGCCCTGCCGCCAGCCCCTTGCCGTACAGCTCGCCCTGCGAGAAACCGGCCACGACGTCGTAGCCGAGGGCGCCCGCGCCTACCAGGCCGCCCACCACAACCATCGACAGCACGTAGATCAGGCCCTGGTTGGTGGCGAGGGTCAGGGCGCCGCGTGCCATCGGCAGCTGGACCTTGGTGATGATCTGCCAGGTGTTGCATCCCGCCGAGGTGGCCGCCTCCACGGTGGCCTCGGGCACGTTCCGCACCCCGTCCGCGATGATCTTTACGGCGACGGGTGCCGCGTAGACGACGGCCGCGACGATCGCCGTGAAGCGGGTGGCGCCGAAGAGCGCCAGGAACGGCACGAGATAGACGAACGGCGGCATGACCTGGGCGGCGTCCAGGGTGGGCCGGATCAGCCGGTCCGCCCACGCGCTGCGGCCCATCCACACGCCGACGACGACGCCGAGCAGCATGACCAGCACGGTGGCCACGGCGGTCGAGGCGAGGGTGGTCACGCTGTCCGACCACAGGCCCGTGCCGACGAGCAGCCCGACGCAGGCGCCCGCCGTCACCCCGGCGCGCCATCCGCCGAGGACCGTGCCGAGAGCCACCAGGGTGGCACCGACGAGCCACCACGGGGAGTCGGTGAGAAGCGTCTGGAACGGGTTGAGCAGACCGTTGGTGAGCGCGTCCCGCACCCCGTTGGTCAGGCCGGAGAGGTGGTCCTGGAGCCAGGTGGTCGTGGTGTCGGCGGCGCTCGCGACATGGGTGCCCACACTGCCGTCACCGGGGAACTCCGCGGCCCAGACGTAGGTGTGGGAGAGGTACACGAGGACGGCGGCAGCGATGCCGCCGGCCGCCAGCAGCGGACGGCGCCACCTGGCGAACGGGCCGCCGGTGCGGCGGACCTCGGTACGCACGGCCGCGGCCGTGGTGACCCGGTCGAGCACGATCGCCATGACGACGATGGCGAGTCCGGCGTTGAAGGCGGTGCCGACGTCGAGGGACTGCAGGGCCTGGACGACCGTCTTGCCGAGGCCGGGCGCGTCGATCAGGGCGGCGATGGTGACCATGGCCAGAGCGGCCATGATGGTCTGGTTGACGCCCATGACCACCGTGCGCCGGGACATCGGCAGCAGCACCTTCAGCAGTTGCTGCGCCCGTGTGGCGCCTAGCGATTGGGCCGCCTCCACGCTGGTGCCGGGCACCGAACGGATCGCGTGCGCGGTGATCCGGATGGCGGGCGGTGCCGCGTAGATCACCGTGGTGATCACCGCGGAGGCCCCTCCGATGAGGAAGATCAGGGTCAGCGGGGCGAGGTAGACGAAGGTCGGCATCGTCTGCATGAAGTCCAGCACGGGCGTCATGATCCGGTTGAACCGGTCGGAGAGGCCGGCCCAGACGCCCAGCGGGATGCCGATGAGCAGGGCCACCAGGACCGCCGACAGGGTCAGCCCCAGGGTGTCCATGCTCTCCTGCCACAGGCCCTGCAGCCCGAAGAAGGTGAACCCGGCCGCGGCCAGCAGCGCGATTCGCCAGTTGGCCACGGCCCAGGAGACGTAGGCGGCGAGTCCGACGACGCCGAGCCAGCCGATCTGCGGGACCGGGCGGGAGCCGCTGGGCTGGGAGATCAGCGACTGCACGAAGGTCACCAGGTTGTCGATGACCAGCCGGATCTCGTTGAAGAAGTAGAGGAAGACCGGGTTGGAGTTGCGGTGGGCGCCGATGCTGTCGTTGACGTCGTTCAGTCGGCGGTGCAGCCCGGTGAGATCGGCGGCGGCCAGGGTCAGCGTCTGGTGCCCGCGCAGCACGGTGAAGAGCACCAGCCAGACGACCAGGACCGCCGCCACCACCAGGGGACGGCTCACGTGGCGGCGCGGGGTGACGACGGGCGCGGTCGCGTCGGCGACGGCGGCCATCAGGCGCCGCCCCCCTGTCCCGCGACGACGGCTCCGGCCCCGGGGTCTCCGGCGACGACGGCGAGGATCTCCTCGTCGCCGACGATGCCGACCAGCTTGCCGTGCTCGACGACCTTGACCGGTTTCTCGGCGGCGAGCACCGCCCGGGTGGCCTCGCGCACCACCACGTCCGGACCCAGCTCCGGGCCGTCCAGGGCGTCTTCGGGCGTGACGGGCCGCATGATCCAGCGCAGGGTGAGGACGTCGCCGCGCGGTACGTCCTTCACGAAGTCCCGTACGTAGTCGTCCGCCGGGGCGCCCACGAGTTCGTCGCCGGTGCCGCACTGGACCGTCCTGCCGTCCCGCATGATCAGGATGCGGTCGCCCAGTTTCAGTGCCTCGTTGAGGTCGTGGGTGATGAACACCATGGTCTTGCCGACCTCGTGGTGCAGCCGGACCACCTCGCTCTGCATGTCACGGCGGATCAGCGGGTCGAGCGCGGAGAACGGCTCGTCGAAGAGGAGGACGTCGGGGTCGCCGGCCAACGCCCGTGCCAGGCCGACACGTTGCTGCATGCCGCCGGAGAGCTGGTCGGGGTAGGAGTTCTCGTACCCGGCGAGGCCCACCAGTTCGACGACCTCCATGGCCTTCTCCGTCCGTTCGGCCCGGCTCATACCGCGGATCTCCAGGCCGAACGCCACGTTCTCGACGACCCTGCGGTGCGGCAGCAGACCGAAGTGCTGGAAGACCATCGAGAACTTGCTGCGCCGCAGTTCCCGCAGCCGCCGCGGGTCGGCGCCCCGGATGTCCTCGCCCTCGAAGACGACCTCCCCGGCTGTGGGTTCGATCAGCCGGGTCAGGCAGCGCACCAGGGTGGACTTGCCGGACCCGGACAGGCCCATGACGACGAAGACCTCGCCCGGCGACACCTCGAAGCTCACGTCCCGGACGGCTGCGGTGCAGCCGGTGCGGTCCATCAGCTCACGGCGGGTCAGTCCGCACAACTCCTCGGATTCCGGCACCTGGTCGGCCTTCGGCCCGAACACCTTCCACAGCCGGCGCACGGAGATGACCGGGGTGCGGTCCCCGGGGTCCTCGGACGTGTCGCGCCGCTGCGGCACCTCGGTCTGGGCTGGGGTCATGGTCGGCCTCTTTTCGCCGTCAGCCGCGGAACCAGTGCTGCGGCCGGGGGTGGATGTTCTGCCAGACGTGCTTGGCCTCCCGGTACTCGTCCAGGCCGGCCGGTCCCAGTTCGCGGCCGACGCCCGAGTGCCCGAAGCCGCCCCATTCCGCCTGCGGCACATAGGGGTGGTAGTCGTTGATCCACACGGTGCCGTGGCGCAGCCTGCGGGCGACCCGCTGCGCCCTGCCCGCGTCCTGCGTCCAGACGGCTCCGGCGAGGCCGTACTCCGTGTCATTGGCGATGCGGACGGCGTCGTCCTCGTCCCGGAAGCGCTCCACGGTGAGCACGGGCCCGAAGGACTCCTCGTGCACCACCCGCATGTCCTGCCGGCACTCGTCGAGGACGGTCGGCGGGTAGTAGAAGCCGTTCGCCAGCGCGGGGTCGTCGGGGCGCGCACCGCCGCAGCGCAGCACGGCGCCCTCGGCCAGACCGGCGGCTACGTACGCCTCGACCTTCTCGCGGTGCTGTGCGGAGATCAGCGCCCCGGTGTCGGCCTCGGGGTCGAAGGGGCCGCCCAGGCGGATGAGCCGGGCGCGGCGCACGACCTCGTCGACGAAGGCGTCGTGGACCCTGTCCTCGACGATCAGCCGGGCGCCGGCCGAGCAGACCTGCCCGGAGTGCAGGAAGACGGCGGTGAGGGCGAAGTCGACGGCGGTGTCGAAGTCGGCGTCGGCGAAGACCACGTTGGGGTTCTTGCCGCCGAGTTCGAGGGCGACCTTCTTCACCGTGGCGGCCGCGGCGGCCATGAGGCGCCGGCCGGTGGGCAGTCCGCCGGTGAAGGACACCAGGTCGACGGCCGGGTGGTCGGCGAGCGGTGCGCCCGCCTCGGGGCCGGCGCCCAGCACCAGGTTGGCGGCACCGGCCGGAAGGCCCGCCTCGGCGAGGGCCTTCATCAGCAGGACCGAGGTGGAGGGGGTGAGTTCGCTGGGCTTGAGGACGACGGTGTTGCCCGCGAGCAGGGCCGGGGCGACCTTCCAGGAGGCTTGCAGGAGAGGGTAGTTCCAGGGGGTGATCAGGCCGCAGACGCCGACGGGCTCGTAGGTGACCCGGCTGAGCGCGTCGTCGCGGCCGGTGTCGACCACCCGTCCGGCGCTGGTGCCGGCGATGCCGCCGTAGTAGCGGAAGCAGGAGACGACATCGGCGATGTCGTACTCGCTCTCCACCAGGCGTTTGCCGGTGTCGAGGGACTCGGCGCGGGCGAATTCCTTGGCGTCGCGCTCGATGACGCCCGCGGTGCGCAACAGCAGCGCGCCCCGCTCCCGCTCGGGGGTGCGCGGCCAGGGGCCGTCGTCGAAGGCGCGCCGGGCCGCGGCGATCGCGGCCTCGGTGTCGGGGCGGGTCGCCTCCGAGACGGTGGCGACCAGGGTGCCGTCCGCCGGACAGCGGATCTCGCGGCGCCCGCCGGCCGCCGCCGCGCGCCATTCACCATCCACATACAGATCTGCCACGGTCGCGCCCTTCGAGCCCGAATTCGTTGCGCATTGTGCATTTGATTGCTTTTGGGGGAACACCCTGACGAACGGACCGACCGCCGTCAAGAGGACCGGCGAGAGTGCGCTACCCGGCCTGTTTCCGGGTGTCGGGGTGCCGGTGGTAGGCGGCTTCGGACGCGGGCAGCGGTTCTCTGCCGAGGACGATGTCGGCCGCCTTCTCGGCGATCATCATCACCGGGGCGTAGATGTTGCCGTTGGTGACGTACGGCATCACCGAGGCGTCCACCACGCGCAGTCCGTCCACCCCGTGCACCCGCAGGGTCAGCGGGTCCACGACGGACATCGCGTCGGTGCCCATCTTGCAGGTGCAGGAGGGGTGCAGGGCGGTCTCGCCGTCCTTGGCGACCCAGGCGAGGATCTCCTCGTCCGTCGCCACGGCCGGGCCGGGCGAGATCTCCCCGTCGTTGTAGGGGGCGAGGGCGGGCTGGCCGAGCAGTTCGCGGGCCACCCGGACCGCCTCGACCCATTCGCGGCGGTCCTGTTCGGTGGAGAGGTAGTTGAAGCGCAGCGCCGGGTGTTCGCGGGGGTCCCTGCTCCGGATCTTCACCGAGCCGAGCGCGTCGGAGTACATGGGCCCGACATGGACCTGGTAGCCGTGGCCGCCGGCGGGCACGGAGCCGTCGTAACGGACCGCGACGGGCAGGAAGTGGAACATCAGGTTGGGGTAGTCCACCTCCTCGTTGCTCCGGCAGAAGCCGCCGGCCTCGAAGTGGTTGGTGGTGGCCGGTCCCTTCCGGAACAGCCACTGCAGGCCGATGAGGGGAGCGCGCCACTTCGCCAGGTACGGCTGCACGGAGACGGGTTGCTTGCAGGCGTACTGGATGTAGACCTCCAGGTGGTCCTGGAGGTTCTCGCCGACGCCCGGCAGATCGTGGACGACGTCGACGCCGAGGGCGCGCAGTTCCGCGGCGTTGCCGATGCCGGAGAGCTGGAGCAGCTGCGGGGAGTTGATCGCGCCGCCGCACAGGATGACCTCGGCGGCCCGGACCTGCCGGAGGGCGCCCCTGCCCCGCTGGAACTCGACGCCGACGGCCTTCTTCCCCTCGAAGAGGACACGGGTGACGAAGGCGCGGGTCCTGACGGTGAGGTTGGGACGCTTCCTGGCGGGCTTGAGATACGCCTTGGACGCGGACAGCCGGCGGCCGCGGTGCACGGTGCGGTCGAACTTGGCGAAGCCCTCCTGGCGGTAGCCGTTGACGTCGTCGGTGGGCGGGTAGCCCGCCTCCTCGGTGGCCTTGAGGAAGGCGGAGAAGAGCGGGCTCCGCGCCGGGCCGCGTTCCAGCACGAGCGGTCCGTCATGGCCGCGGAACTCGTCGTCGGGGTCGGCCGCCAGGCAGTTCTCCATCCGGCGGAAGTAGGGCAGGCAGTGGGCGTAGTCCCAGGTCTCCATGCCGGGATCGGCGGCCCAGCGCTCGTAGTCCATGGGGTTGCCGCGCTGGAAGATCATGCCGTTGATGCTGCTGGAGCCGCCCAGCACCTTGCCGCGGGCGTGATAGATGCGGCGGCCGCCCATGTGGGGCTCCGGCTCGGACTCGTACTTCCAGTCGTAGAAGCGGTTTCCGATGGGGTACGTCAAGGCCGCGGGCATGTGGATGAACACGTCCCACGGGTAGTCCGGGCGGCCCGCCTCCAGCACCAGCACCCGGTTGCCGGGATCGGCCGAGAGCCGGTTCGCCAGGGCGCTGCCGGCCGAGCCGCCGCCGACGATGACGAAGTCGTACTGCACGTCCTGCAAGGGAGCCATACCGCCTCGTCCCGCTCGTGCCCGTCGATGTGCGCGGCATGCTAGTACGGGTATCGCTATGCGCACCAGGTTGCGAACAACGCAACTTGTAAGATCTTTGTTCACATCGCGTTACTTGGGTGCTGTTGTTTACTCCGCGTATAGTTCCGTCATGAGCAACTACAGTCCGGACACCGAAACGCACGGCTCATCCTCCGGCGGCGTGCAGTCCGTCGACCGCGCCATCAGCGTCCTGGAGATCCTCGCCCAGCGCGGCGAGGCAGGCGTGAGCGAGGTGGCGGCCGAGATCGATGTACACAAGTCGACGGCGTTCCGGCTGCTCGGCGCCCTGGAGGCGCGCGGTCTGGTGGAGCAGGCGGGCGAACGGGGCAAGTACGCGCTCGGGTTCGGCATCGTGCGTCTGGCGGGCGCCGTCACGGGCCGTATCGACGTCACCCAGCAGGGCCGTCAAGTGTGCGAGCGGCTCGCCGAGGAGATCGGCGAGACGGTCAACATCGCGGTGATGCAGGAGCATTACGCGATCAACCTCTACCAGGTGCGCGGCACGGCCGCGGTCACCGCCCACAACTGGGTGGGCCAGCTGACCCCGTTGCACGCCACCTCCAGCGGCAAGATCATGCTGGCCCACCTGCCGGCGGGGGAACGGGCCGCGCTGATCTCCGACGGCGGCCTGAAGAAGCTCACCCCGCACACCCTCTCCGCCAGGACGAAGCTGGAGAGGAACCTCGCCGAGGCCCGGGAGCGCGGCTACGCCTGGACGCTGGAGGAGCTGGAGATCGGCCTGCACGCCATGGCGGCGCCGATCCGGGACCGGGAGGGCAAGGTCATCGCGTCGATCAGCGCCTCCGGACCGTCCTACCGGTTCACCGAGGAGCGGATGCACGAGCTGGCTCCGTCGCTGGTCGAGGGCGCCGCCGAGATCAGCCACCGGATGGGGTTCCTGGGCTGAGCGCCCTCACTCCGGCTGCCGGGCGCCGAGCCGCTGGTGGACCCAGTCGTGGAAGGCGCGGATGTGGTGTTCGCTGGGCACCAGCACACCGCCCCTGGCGTACAGCCGTGAGCTCATCCCGGGCTGGGTGCGCTCGCAGGCGTCGAAGTCCTGGCGGTTGACCCGGTCGAAGAGCTCCACGGACCGGCTGACGTCCTTGCCGCTCGCCACCACCTGCGGAAGGTAGAGCCAGTCGCACTCGACGACCGTCCGGTCCACGGCCACCGGGTACATCCGGTGGAAGATCACGTGGTCGGGTACGAGGTTGATGAACACCTGCGGTTTCACGGTGATCGCGTAGTACCGCCGGTCCTGGTCCGCGGCGACCGAGGGGATCCGGTCGAGCCCCTCGGAACCGTCGACGGTGAAGCCCTGGATGCCGGTGCCGAACTCGGCGCCGTGGCCCACGTAGTACTGCGCCGCGTACCCGTCGGCGAACTCGGGCAGCACCTCGGTCAGTTCGGGGTGGATGGTGGCGCAGTGGTAGCACTCCATGAAGTTCTCGACGATCAGCTTCCAGTTGGCCCGCACGTCGTAGACGATCCGCCGGCCCACCGTGAGGTGCCCGATGTCGTAGTGCTCGATCGCCGCGATGTCGCCCAGCCGCTCGACGACGGCCCCCGCCACGTCCTCCTCGAAGGACGGCGGGTCCTGCGCGAGGCAGACCCACACATAGCCCAGCCACTCCCGCACGGCCACGCCCACCAGGCCGTACTCGGTGCGGCCGACGTCGGGCATCCTGGTGAGGTTGGGGGCCGCGGCCAGTCTGCCGTCGAGGTCGTAGGTCCATGCGTGGTACGGGCACTGGAAGGCGCGCCTGACCTCACCGGCCTCCTCGGTGCACAGCCTGGCTCCGCGGTGCCGGCAGACGTTGAAGTAGGCGCGTACCGAGCCGTCCCGGGCCCGGGTGACGAGGATGCTCTCGCGGCCCACGTCCACCGTGCGGAACGCGCCGGGCTTCGGCAGGTCCGCCGCACGGGCGACACAGAACCACATCGCCTCGAAGATGCGCTCCTGCTCCTGGGCGAAGATCCCGGGATCCGTGTACGCGGCACCGGGGAGGGTGGCGATCAGGCTGTCCGGCAGGCTGGTCGAGGTCACGGTGCACTCCTCGGAGAACGTCGTGGATCGATGGGACGGCGCGGGCGCCCGGTCAGGACGCGGTGCCGAACTGCTTGCGCAGGCGGGTGAACAGCCGCGGCTGGTCCATCGCGAGCACGGCCACCGGCCGGCCCGCCCGCCGGTAGACGGCGAGGAAGCTGCGGTCGCCGGTCGAGCCCTCCTCGACCGTCACCTCGTCGGCGCCGGCCGCGTGCCCGACGAACTGGATCCGCACGCCGTACTGGTCGGACCAGAAGTACGGGGGCCTCGGGACGCCCGGTTCCCCCGCCCCGTGCGCGAGGAGCGCGGCGACGGCCACGGCCGGCCGCTCCAGGGCGCCGGTCCAGTGCTCGACCCGGCGATGCCCGCCGGTGCGCGGGTCGTACCAGTTGGCGCAGTCGCCCACGGCGACCACCGCGGCCACACTGCTGCGCCCGTCGGCCCCGCACTTGACGCCGTTGTCGAGCGCGACGCCGGAGCCCTCCAGCCACTCGACGCAGGGGCGCGCCCCCACCCCGACGACGACGGTGTCGGCGGGCACACTGCGGCCGTCCTCCAGGAGAACCGCCGTCACCCGGCGCTCGCCGCTCAGCCCCTTGACCCCGGCCCCGCACAGCAGCCGTACCCCGTGGTCGGTGTGGAGGGCGGCGACGACGGCGCCCATGGCCGGGCCGAGCGGTCCGGCCAGCGGGGCCGCCGCGGCCTCGACCACGGTCACGTCGAGCCCGAGGGCGTACGCCGTGGCCGCCACCTCGGCGCCGACGAACCCGCCGCCGATCACCACCAGCCGGCCGCCCCGGGCGAGGTCCTCCCGCAGGGCACGGGCGTCGTCGAGGGTGCGCAGCACATGGACCCCGGCCAGGCCCCCGGTGCCGGGCAAAGTACGGGCGGCGGCACCGGTCGCGACGACCACGCCGTCGGCGCGGACCTCGCGGCCGTCGGCGAGCCGGATCGCCCGTCCGGTGCGGTCGAGCCCGGTGGCGCGGGCCCCGAGCAGCCACTCCGCGCCGAGTTCCTCGTCGTCCCGCTCCAGCGCCAGGTCCGCCTCGCCGAGGGTGCCGGCCAGGAACTCCTTGGACAACGGCGGCCTGTCGTAGGGGCGATGGGGCTCGTCGCCGATGACGACCAGCCGGCCGTCGTACCCCCGTTGCCGCAGTGCGCGCGCGGCCGACAGTCCGGCCAGCGAGGCGCCCACCACGGCGACGGTCCTCACGCGGCGCCCCCGGCCAGCCGTGCGGTGACGCACGGCGGCAGGGCGGGGGCGTCCGCGGACAGCCGGACGTAGACCGTGCCGTCCTCGACGACGACCGTGTGGGTACGGACCGGGCGCTTGGCCGGGGGTGCGTCCACGGCGCCGGTGCGCAGGTCGAACGTCGAGGCGTGCAGGGGGCATTCGACTCCGCGGCCCTCCAGCCAGCCGTCGGCGAGCGAGGCGTCCTGGTGGGTGCACGTGTCGTCGATGGCGAAGAGCTCGCCGTCCTCGGTGTGGAACACCGAGACGGGTGGGTCGATATCGAGCCGACAGGCCTCGCCTCGCGGCAGATCCGCGAGGCGGCACGCGGGAATCATCATGACACCTCGGTGCGTATAGCGAAACGGAGTGCGATGAGCGCAACGTCAGTCTGCGGGCGGCTCCGAAGCGTTGTCAAGGCGTTCATCCGCCGGTTCGCACGGGTCGCCGCGCCGGCTCGCAGGGGCCGCCGCTGCCGCTCCCGGGCATGCCGAAGTGCCCCGGGAATCAGGGGTGAACAGGGGGAAGGGGATCTCTTCGAGGGGGTCGGCGGCGGTACGGCGGAGGACCGCGGCCGATACGCCCCGGGCTCCTCGCCCGAGCGCCGCCGGGCGCGGGGCGGCACCGCGGAGCGACCGCCCGGACGCGTTCACGGCCTCGTCGGGTGGATGGCCCGGGGTACGGGGTCACGGGCGTGGCGGGTACGGCACCTGGCGTCGCTCTCAAGGGAGTTGCCGGTGCGGAGGCCGAGGCCCGGCACCTGCCGGCTCGGCAGGCGACACCCCGGCCGGGGGGGGGGGGGGGGGGGCCCCCCCCCGGGC
>NZ_JBHZAN010000071.1:0-32181 GCF_042754285.1 Streptomyces sp. NPDC059224 | reverse complement strand
GATCATGCAAGACCCCTCCCGGATGGTGTCCGGGAGGGGTCCTGACCTGCTGTGGAGCCTAGGGGAGTCGAACCCCTGACATCCGCCATGCAAAGACGGCGCTCTACCAACTGAGCTAAGGCCCCGTACGGGAAGCCGCCGCCCCAGCGAGAGGTCCGCTGGTCGGTGCCGCAGACCAGAGTACCGGGTCACCCCCCGTACCTCGCAAAAAGATTGGGGGTCCCCGCGGATGACCACGCTCCGTAAGATGCTCGACGGGGTTCGCTGTAGCGAACCGTGGATTTTTTGGGGAAGCGATGGGGAGACGCAATGGACGCCGCACAGCAGGAGGCCACCGCCAGAGCGCGGGAGCTGCAGCGGAACTGGTACGGGGAGCCGTTGGGGGCGCTCTTCCGTAAGCTCATCGACGACCTGGGGCTCAACCAGGCACGTCTCGCGGCGGTCCTCGGACTGTCCGCGCCCATGCTGTCGCAGTTGATGAGCGGACAGCGGGCGAAGATCGGCAACCCGGCCGTGGTCCAGCGGGTTCAGCTGCTCCAGGACCTGGCGGCGCAGGTCGCGGACGGCAGCGTGAGCGCGGCCGAGGCGACCGAGCGGATGGACGAGATCAAGAAGTCCCAGGGGGGCTCGGTGCTCAGCAACACCACGCACACGACGAGCGGTTCGGGTGCGCCCACGGTCAAGCGGGTGGTCCGCGAGATCCAGTCCCTGCTGCGGTCGGTGGCCGCCGCCGGTGACATCATCGACGCGGCGGACAGCCTGGCTCCGACCCACCCGGAGCTCGCGGAGTTCCTCCGTGTCTACGGCGCCGGCCGCACGTCGGACGCGGTCACGCACTACCAGTCGCACCAGAGCTGAGCCACGGCCCGGTACACCGGAGGGGGTCCGGTGAGCCGGGCGGGGCCCGGCCCTGGCCGAGGGGGTCACGCGAGAGGGGTCGTATCGCTCATCGGGGGGAAGGCAACGGGGGTGTGAGGCAGGGGGAACGAGGGGACCAGAGGGGGAGGGCTACGGGCAGTCATGGGTGAGGTCTTCGCAGGCCGGTACGAACTGGCCGACCCGATCGGTCATGGCGGAGTGGGCGCCGTCTGGCGTGCCTGGGACCACCGGCGCAAGCGCTACGTGGCCGCCAAGGTGCTCCAGCAGAGCGACGCCCACGCACTGCTGCGCTTCGTGCGGGAGCAGGCGCTGCGCATCGACCACCCTCATGTCCTCGCGCCGGCCAGCTGGGCCGCCGACGACGACAAGGTCCTGTTCACGATGGACCTGGTCGCCGGCGGCTCGCTGGTCCACCTCGTGGGGGACTACGGTCCCCTGCCCCCCGCCTTCGTCTGCACGCTCCTCGACCAGTTGCTCTCCGGCCTCGCCGCGGTGCACGCGGAGGGCGTGGTCCACCGGGACATCAAACCCGCGAACATCCTGCTGGAGGCCAGCGGCACGGCCCGCCCGCGCCTGCGGCTGTCCGACTTCGGTATCGCCATGCGGTTCGGCGAGGCCCGGCTGACCGAGACCAACCTGGTGGTCGGCACGCCGGGTTACATCGCTCCCGAGCAACTCCTGGGTGCCGAGCCCGACTTCACGGCCGATCTGTTCGCCGTCGGCCTGGTCGCCCTGTTCCTCCTGGAAGGCGCCAAGCCGGACGCCAAGGCGCTCGTCCAGCTCTTCGCCGAACACGGCACGCCTGGAGCGCCCAAGGGCATCCCGGATCCTCTGTGGCAGGTCGTCGCCACTCTCCTCCAGCCCAATCCCGAGTTCCGTTTCCGCACGGCCACAGGTGCTCGCAAGGCGCTCGCCCAGGCCAGGGAGCTCCTCCCCGAGCCGGGCCCCGACGACGAGTTGATCGAGATCTTCGACCAACTGGGTCCGCTGCCCGCGGGGTTCGCTCCGCAGGGACCGTCGCGGGCGGCGTCGGGGGTCGATTCGCGGGGGGCGACGGGGACGGCGGGACAGACGGGGACGACAGGCAGAGCGGTCCCGACGGGCGCCACAGGGACGACGGACGCGCTGGGGCCGGCGGCACCCGGGCCGGGGCCGGGCACGGAGGCGGACAAGGGGACGGCGCCGGAGGCCGGCACCGCCCCGACCGGTCCCGGCGCCCTGCCGAAGGGCACGTCGGGCACGGTGTCGAACGACTCGTCCCGCCCGTCGGCCGACCCGGTTTCGGGCTCGGGCTCGGCGACCGGATCCCCGGCGGCGCACGGCGACGTGCCCCCCGCCACCTCCACCGGCGACACCGGCTCACCCTCGGCCCCGAGCCTGGGCCTGGGCCTGGGCCCGGCCGGCATGTCGGACACCGGCAGCTTCCGGCTCCCGCCGCCCGGGGCACCGGTTCCCCCCGCCGCGGAAGCGGAGCCGCCGCACCAGCCGCGGCCCACACCGCCGTCCCCGCCGTACGTCACCCACCAGCAGCCCCAGCCCCAGACACAGACACCCTGGCCCCCGGCGCAGCCCCTCCCCCCGGTGCAGCCGCACGCCGAGGCCACCGGTACCGCCACCTACACCGCCCGTGACCCGCAGTCGGTGGCGGTGGCCCCGCCGCCGTCGGCGCGTACCCACGGCCGGCGCCGGCGGCGGGTGCGGCGGCCGGGGCCGTCCGCGAAGGCCGCCGTGCCCGTCCTGCTGCTGGCGCTGGCCTGTTACGCCGTGGGCTTCTGGGCGTTGACCCGGATCTGAGCGCGGCGGGCGGTCAGTGTCCACACGCCCAGGACCAGGAGCAGGACGGTGCCCGTGCCGATTCCGCCGGCCGCGAGCGCCCGCATCGCCGTGTCGTCGTCTCCGGGGGCGGCGGCCAGGCCGCCGCCCTGGTCCGACGGCGGATCGAAGACGTTCTTCGGGACGGGTGAACCGGCGTAGTGGGGGCCGGAGTTCGGGGCGCCGTCGACGCGGACCCGGAGTGTCACGCCGTACGGCCCCTGCCCGAAGGTGGCCGCCGTCTGTCCGGTGAGGTGGACGACGAGGTAGTAGGCGCCGGCGAAGCGGACGGAGTTCTCCTCGCCGGGGACGGCGTACCGGTTGGCGTAGGCCACCGGTGGCAGGGGGGCGAGGGAGGACGCCTTCTGGGTGCCGTCGTAGCCGAGGGAGACGTCGCTGACGTAGCCGCGGACCGGGCTGTAGAGCGAGAGGTTGAGCGCGGCGCTGACATAGCCCTGGGCGTCGCCCGCGGTGCTGCCCAGTTCGACGGTGGCGTGCAGTTGCTGTCCCCAGTCGACCGGGACGGCGTAGTAGAGGGTCTGCCCCGGGGTGATTCCGGTCCGCCAGACGCCTGCGCCCAGGGTGCGGGCCGTGGCGAAGCCGGCGCCCGCGGTGCGGTGGCGGGGGTTGCCGGTGAGCGGCGCGGGGGTGGCGGAGTTCCAGGCCCCGGGGGCGGTGGTGGCACCGGACCTGGCCAGGGCCGGTTCGGTGGCGGGGGCGATCTCCAGGTCCCAGCTGCCGGGAGTCGTGGTCCGTGAGCCGGAGGCGAGCCGCTGGACGGTCACGTAGTAGGTGCCCGCGTCCTGGCACAGCGCCCTGCCCGTGTCCCTGCGTCCCAGCGCGGTGACCGGCCGGGGGCTCAGTCCGGCGCCGAAGCGGGCGCTGTCGTAGCCGCAGGAGACGCCGTTGGCGTCCTCGACGGAGACGCCGATGCCGTCGCTCGCGGAGACGGTGGCATCGGTCGGCGGGACGGCGGTGACCGGGACGTAGGCGGTGTCGGCGGCGGCGAGTTCGAGGCGGAAGTACAGTTCGCCCTTCTCCGGCAGGGTGCTGCGGTAGGTCCTGCCGGGCTCCAGCGGTGCCGCGGCCGCGGTGTCCGTCGCCGCGGCGATCGTGCGGGCGTCCGGGGCGAAGGCATAACCGCTGCCGCCGTCGGCCGCAACCGGAGAGGTGGGCAGAAGTGCCGTCAGCAGCACGGTCAGCACCGCCGTCAGCGGGAGAGCGGCCGTCGTACCGGTGCCCCGCCGTCCCGCCCCCGTGCGCCACCGCCGTGTCACGCGCGCCCCCAGCCGTCGCTCGTCGGCCTTCGAAGTCCTCAGCCTTCGAAGTCCCAGACCGGCCCCATACTGCCGTTCACGCCCCCGCGCCACCCGGCAATCCGTACGACCGTCCGAAACGCCCCCTCCCGGCCCCGGACAACGCAAAACCCCGACCGCGAGGCGGTCGGGGTCTCAGTGTCGTTCGTTGTCGGTACTCACGAACCCGTGGGCACGGAGTCAGTCGCCTCCGTCCACAGATCCTGCTCGGCGCGATCCGCCTGGATCTGGCGGTACACGAGGAGCCCGCCGATGGCGGCCAGTGCGACCAGGAGAAGCTTCTTCACCGCGCGACCTCGTCTCTTCCTTGACGTAGGGGACCTCTGGCGCCCGACTATACACACCGACCGATATCGATCGGTGACCTGGCATCCGGCCCCAACTCCGGCTCACCAGACGGTGTTGCCCGGCGTGCGGCACGTCGCCTGGCTGTTCCGGCCGGAGGGTGATCACACCTCCACGGAGGGTTACTTTGCACCCTCTCGCCCGCCTTCAGGCGCCTTTCTTGTGATTTTTCAGATCTCTTGCCTCCGTCCGGGTGGTGTTCATCAGAACATCGCCGCGCCACAGGTTGACGTCCCCCACTTCGCGATCCGCATACACATCATGAGGAAAGTACGCAAATCGCCCAACCCGAAAGTGAGGGGCCATGGCCCGGAACGCCAAGGTCATGAAGATGTGGACCGCCATCGTCACCGCCTTCCTTGCGCTCTGCACGGCGCTCGGACTCGTCTCCGCCGCCACCGCCACCGCGGTACCGCAGACCGAGACCCCGCGCAACAGCAACAGCGGCGACAAGCACGTCCCGGCCGGCCGGGTGATGATCCCGGCACAGACCCACTGGCTCTGGTCCCAGGCAAGGTCCCTGCCCCCCACGATGAAGCAGCGCATCCGGGCCGAGGCCCACGGCAAGACCCCCGGTTGCCGCCAGCGCCCCCTGGACACGACCGAGTCGGACGACCCGGCCGAACCCCCGGCGGCGAACCTCGACTGCTGATCCTCTCCAGCCGTCTCAGACGCAACGGCGCAAGGGCGACTTGCGTACGTACCAGCGCCTACTGCGACACAGATCCGCGACCGGGACCCGGCCGCGGGTCTTCGCATGCCCGGACCCGCCCGCGGGGCGTCCGGCAAAGGCTCGACCGCCGGCGGGGCGCCGGCAAAGGCTCGACTCCGCAACTCCTCCTGAGGAGTCGTAGGCTGAAACCGTGCCCAAGGCATACGAGGAGATCGCCGACGACCTCCGCCGCGCCATCAGGACCGGCGAGCCCGAACCCGGCGCGCGGCTGCCCTCCGAGGCGGAGCTGGCCCGGCACTACGGGCGGAGCGTGCCCACCGTCCAGAACGCGTTGCGCCTGCTGAGCGCGGAGGGGCTGATCGACAGGCGGCACGGCAGCGGCACCTTCGTGCGCAGGCCCCGCACCCGTGCGATCCGGGACAACACCCGGCACCAGTGGGAGAAGGACCGCGCCAGGATGCCGGAGGCCGCCCGCGCCGCGACGGGCGCGACCGAGCACGAGACCGGGCTGGTCCTCGACGACCTGGTCTTCTTCACCCGGTACCGCCAGCTGCGCGCGCCCGGCGGTCTCGCCGACGCGTTCGGGGTGCCGGAGGGCACGGTGCTCCTGGAACGCACCTACCGGACCCGGTACTCGGCCGAGACCGCGCCCTTCAGCCTGGTGAGCTCCTATCTCGTCCGGGACATGATCGCGGCGAACCCGGCGCTCCTGGACGAGAGCAGGGAGCCCTGGCCGGGCGGCACCCACCATCAACTGCACACCGTCGGCATCGAGGTCGGCCGTGTCGAGGAACGCTTCACCGCCCGACCGCCGACCCCCGAGGAGGCCCGGGAGCTCGACCTGCCGGCCGGCACCTCGGTGATCCTGCTGCGCAAGACCTCGTACGACATCCGTGACCGCGTCGTGGACATCACCGCGGTCACGCTTCCCGGCGACCGCACCGAACTGCTCTTCACCACACACCTGGAAAGGTGGTGAGCGCCGCCGTGAGCCGGTGCGTCACCGTCGTCACCGCGGTCCACGCACCGTCGGCCCGTTTCCTGCCGGAGGCGTACAGGTCGCTGTGCGAGCAGCGGCTGCCCGCCGGCTGGGAGTGGCGGTGGCTGGTCCAGGAGGACGGCTACGGCGACAAGGTCCGCCCGTACGTCCCGGACGATGCCCGGGTGTCGTTCCGGCAGGGCCGCACCGGCGGTCCCGGGGTGGCCCGGACTCTCGCGCTGGCCCGGGCCGAGGGGGCGTACGTCAAGATCCTCGACGCCGACGACCAGCTCACGCCGGGCGCGCTCAGCCGCGACCTCGCCGTCCTCGAAGCCCGTCCGGCGGTCGGCTGGGCCACCTCACGCGTTCTCGACCTGCTGCCCGACGGCTCCACGGCCGGCTTTCCCGGCGACCCGGCGCAGGGCCCGATCGAGCGCGGCACGGTACTCGAATCCTGGACGGCGAACGACTTCCGCGCCCCGGTCCACCCGGCCAGCCTCTTCGTCCGCCGGGAACTGCTGCTCGCCCTGGGCGGCTGGATGGCGCTGCCCGCCTCCGAGGACACCGGGCTGCTGCTCGCGCTGAACGCGGTGAGCCGGGGCTGGTTCACGGCGGAGGCCGGGCTGCTCTACCGCAAGTGGCCGGGGCAGGTCACCGGTCAGGCCGCCCATACCGATCCGGCCGAACGGCAGGCCAGGATGGCGGTCGTGGCGGCCCGGGCACGGGCGTTGGCGCAGTTCGGCTGGCGGTAGCCGGCGTCAGCCGGGCGCGGGTGGCGCGGCGGTGGCGGTCCACGAGGACACCGGGGCCGTGCCACCCGCCCATCCGGCCATCCGGGACGACATGGCTAGAGCGTCGCCGCGTCGGTCCGCGAGAACACCAGGTCGCTCTCCTGTGTCACCGGGCCGTCCCAGCGGACCGGGGCCACCGGCGCGCCGTACAGCGCCCGGGGGTAGCTGTCGGCCGCGTAGCTGTTGGCGAGCCGGTAGACGTGGTAGCCGGCGTCGGTCATGGTGCGCAGCAGGTCGTCCGCCGAGTCACCCAGCCGGGTCATGCGGTCGGGGGTGACCTCGACGGTGATCTCGGCGTCCGGGCGCAGCTTCTCCAGGAGCGGCGCCAGCCCCCGCACCACCGCGCCCTCGGCTCCCTCCACGTCGATCTTGATGACCCGCGCGGTCTCGATCTCCTCAGGCCGCAGCAGCTCGGGGAGCGGCACGGCCTCGATGTCGAAGCTCGACTCGGCGGGACCGTCCCAGGGCACGATGCTGTTGGCGCCCATGTTGGAGGAGCTGGCCAGCACGAAGGTCAGGGTGCGGTGGGCGTCGGAGACCGCGGCGTTGACCGCCCGGATGTTCCGGCAGCCGTTGAGCGCGCTCTGCTGTTCGAGGCGGCGGTGGAAGGCGGGGGAGGCCTCGACGGCCACGACCCGGCCCCGCTCCCCGACCAGAGAGGAGGCGAGGACGCTGAAGACACCGATGTTGGCGCCGACGTCGACGAAGCAGTCCCCGGGCGCCAGCCTGCCGCGCAGCCAGTGGGTCAGGTGCGGTTCCCACACCCCGAAGAGGTAGAGGTAGCGCTGGATGAGGTCCTGCGTGTCGACCGCGAACCGGGCGCCGGAACGCGTCCGGACGACCCGCCGGCGCGGGTGGTCGCGCAGGTAGGCGTTGAGCGCGCGGGCGGCGGGCGGCTTGCCCCAGGGAACCGGGAAGTCCCGGACGTAGCCGCGGCCGAGAGTGGCCAGGAGTTCGGTGAGCCCGGTGTGCCGCGTGGGTTCCGTGCCGGTGGTGCTCATCCGCTAGTCAGTGACCCTTTTCCCGTTGATCCGGATCGCCTGGGACGGGCAGCGCTCGGCGATGTCCCGCATCAGTTCGTCGTCCCCGGACTCCTCCCGTCCGGGCAGGACGAAACCGTACCCGTCCTCGAAGCCGAACACGGCGGGTGCCCGGAAGGCACACTCACCCGACCCATAACAGACATCGGCGTCGACGGAGACCTTCATGGGAAGTCCCCTGCCCAACGGAGGCCCCGCCGAACCGGGTTATGTGAAGGGCAGTTCCAGCATCCGGATGGCGTTCCCGCGCAGCAGCTTGTAGGCGACCTCCGGAGCCAGCCCGCCCACGTGTTCCTGGGCGACCCGCTTGGTCTCCGGCCAGGTCGAGTCGACGTGCGGGTAGTCCGTCTCGAAGGTCGCGTTGTCCACGCCGACCGTCTCGATCGCCTCGATGCCGTGCTTGTCGCGGAAGAAGCAGCAGAAGATCTGCCGGTAGTAGTACGTCGACGGGGGCTCGGGGATCAGGTCCTTGACCCCGCCCCAGGCCCGGTGCTCCTCCCAGACGTCGTCGGCGCGCTCCAGGGCGTAGGGGATCCAGCCCATCTGGCCCTCGCTGTAGGCCAGTTTGAGCCGGGGGAAGCGGACCAGGACCCCGGAGAAGAGGAAGTCCATCATCGAGGCCATGGCGTTGTTGAAGCTCAGCGAGGCCTGCACGGCGGGCGGGGCGTCCGGGGAAGCGGCGGGCATCTGCGAGCTGCTGCCGATGTGCATGTTGACGACCGTCCCGGTCTCCTCGCAGACCGCGAAGAACGGGTCCCAGTAGCCGGAGTGGATGGACGGCAGGCCCAGATAGGTGGGGATCTCGCTGAAGGTGACCGCCCGGACGCCCCGTACGGCGTTGCGCCGGATCTCGGCGACGGCCAGGTCGATGTCCCACAGCGGGATCAGGCACAGCGGGATCAGCCGGCCGCCGCTGTCACCGCACCACTCCTCGACCATCCAGTCGTTGTAGGCCCGGACACAGGCCAGCGCGACCTCCTTGTCCTCGGCCTCGGCGAAGGTCTGCCCGCAGAAGCGGGGGAAGGTGGGGAAGCAGAGGGAGGCCTCCACATGGTTCATGTCCATGTCGTCCAGGCGGGCCTTGGGGTCCCAGCAGCCGCGCCGCATCTGCTCCCGGGTGATGCCGTCGAGCGTCATCTCGTCCCGGGAGAAGCCGACGGCGGCGATGATGCGCTTGTACGGGAAGAGCAGGCCCTCGTACTCCCACCAGTCGGTGGTCTGGCCCTCGGGGTCGGTGGTGAAGCGGTACTTGCCGCCGACGTAGGCGAGTTCGCCGATGCCGGCGGTGAAGGGCTTGGGGCCCTTGTCGCGGTACTTGCCCGGCAGCCACCTCTCGAAGAGGTGCGCGGGCTCGATCACGTGGTCGTCCACGCTGACGACCCTGGGCAGATCCTGGGTGCCGGTCGCGTTCTCTGCCATGCCTACCCCCTGCTGCCTGCTTGGATACCCGCTTAGCTGACGGTCCATCAGATTTCGGTTCGGCTATCAGGCTAGGCCCAGGAGGCGGCGCCAGCAAGAGCCGCCGGACCCCTTGCGGCGCGCGCCGCCTTCCGCTGAACTGACGGATCGTCAGGTAAGTGGACGGATCCGGGGAGGGTGCGGGATGCAATCAGCCTTGCTGAGCGGTGCCGAGTGGTTCGCGGTACTCCGCATCGGGCTCGGTCTGTGGTGGCTGGAGAGCTGGCGGCACAAGGACAAGAAGCAGTGGTTCGGCGGCGGGGGCATCCGGTGGGCGGCCGGTGTCGCGGAGAAACACCGCTGGCCCGTGGTCCGGCGGGGCTTCGACGTCGTCGTCGCGCCGCGTCCCCGGCTGATGGCCTACGTGGTGGCGTACGCGGAACTGGCCCTGGGCCTCGGCCTGGCCTTCGGCTTCCTCACTCCGATCGCCCTGGTGGCCGGGTTCCTGCTCAACCTGGTCTACCTGACCCTCATGATCCACGACTGGGCGGAACAGGGCCAGAACCTGATGATGGCCCTGATCGCGGCGGTCGGCCTCTTCGCGATGTCCTGGCAGACCTGGTCCCTGGACTCCGCCCTGGGCCTGTTCACCTGAACCGCCTCAGCTGGACAACGGCACGCAAGCACCCCTGAGGGGCGCGGGGAACCGCGCGCCCGGCCACGACGAACCCGCAGCCGACCGACCGCTCGGACGCACCCCGAAGGACACGAGGCTGTGCCGATGCACACCCCCGCCACGTAGCCGCGAGCAACGACGCCGAGCCCACATCCACCGACGGTTCGCAAGCACCCCTGAGGGGCGCGGGGAACCGCGCGCCCGGCCACGACGAACCCGCAGCCGCTCCGCCGGCGCACACGGTCTCCCGGCGGAGCCCCCCGTGCCCGGCAGCAAGGAGCCGAAGATGACCGTCCCCCGGCGGAGCTCAGAGCGCTGCACTCCGCCCGTGCGCACCGCGCATACGCCCGCACCCTGGCCGTCTGCCGTCACGCGGGTGTCGACCCCGACGCGGCGCAAACGGCACCGACGAGCCCGGCCGGCCGGGCCGCCGGCGCGCTGCGGCTGTCGGCCCGATCCCTCGCCGCCCTGACGGAGACCGCACCGGACCCGGCGGCGGACGCCCGCTGCGCCCGTAACGCCGCCGCCACCGCGGCGCTGGCCGCACAAATGGCCGGGTCCACTGGACGACCGCCCCGAGGCGGCCACGGCCCTGGGCGCCGCCCTCACCGCGCCCCCGGGCCGCAGCGATGGCGGCCGGCGGTACCGCGGCGGGCATGGACACGGCCCTGAACACGGCGGCCGACGACGCGGAGGAAAGGCGGTCGAGGCGGCCCGTGCGGCGGGCTGGATACGGCTCCAGGAGACCCGGACGGGCCGCTCCAGGGGCGGGCGGCGGCGCCCCACGGCGAACGATGCCCCCGTGCCGTTCGGCTCCGGTCCCTCCCCACGTGGGGACCGGTGCCGAACGGCGCGGGTGGTCTCGGGCCCCGCAGGGCCCGCTCAGTCGGAGAGAGCAGCTGCCGTCGTCGCGCCACTCCGGCGGGTAATCGCCGGTGGAACCTGACCGAGAACATGCGGTGTCGTGCACTGTCTCCGCGGACGCTGAGCTGGTCGGCCCGCCGGGCGCCGCCCGACCACCGCCTTGCTGGAGCGAAATCCTGCCAGTCGAGGCGCCCGTCTGAGGAGGCCAGGGCGTCCGACCCAGGGCTTCGCCGCAGGTCAGCCATATAAAGTGGGTTTTCCGGTCCGGATGGCCAGCAGCGGCGGAAGTAAGGGGTGGAGAGCCTTGAGTCCCGACGCAGGGGCACGCACAGCCTTCGCGGAACGTCTCGCGCTGCTGTACAAGGAGGCCGGCAACCCTCCGCTCAAACGCGTCGCCGAAGCGGTCGACCGGCTGCACAGGGTGGACGAGCGGGGCCGGCCCGTACGGGTCTCCGCCCAGCGGATCAGTGACTGGCGACGGGCGAAGAACGTCCCCGCGCAGTTCGTCGCGCTCTCCGCCGTGCTCCAGGTTCTCATCCCCCAGGCCCGGCGCTCCCAGCCGACGCCGGTCTCCTCCGGGCTGTACGACCTGCCCCAGTGGCAGAAGCTGTGGGAGCGGGCCGTGGCCGACCCGGTCGGCGAGCTGCCGGTGCCGCAGGCCGCGGAAGAGACGGAGGCACCCGCGCCGGCCGACGGCGTCTGCCCGTACCGAGGTCTGGCCTCCTACCGCCATGAGGACGCCCGCTGGTTCTTCGGCCGCGAGCGCAGCACCGACGCCCTGGTCGCCCAACTCCGGTCGGCGAGGGAAGCCGGCGGTCTGGTCATGCTGGTCGGCGCCTCGGGCGCGGGGAAATCCTCGCTGCTGAACGCCGGCGTGGTCACCGCCCTGCAGAACGGTGTCCTGGCAGCGGACGAGGACCGCCCGCCCGAGGTCCTGCAACTCGTCCCGGGAACGGACCCCGTCAAGGAACTGTCCCGCCGCATACCCGAGCTGGCCGATCGGACGGACCCGGACGATCCGGAGGCCGTACGGGAGGCGGTCACGTCCTGGGCGCGACGGGAGACCGAGGATGTTTCACGTGAAACATGGCCCCCGGGACCCGAGGCGTCCCGTCCGGTCGTGATCGTGGACCAGTTCGAGGAGACCTTCACTCTCTGCGCCGACGAGGCGGAGCGGCGCGCCTTCGTCCAGCTCCTGCACACGGCCAGTACCTCCGCCCGCCCCGGCGAACCCGCCCCCGCCCTGGTCGTCCTCGGTATCCGCGCCGACTTCTACGAGCAGTGCCTGGGCTACCCCGAGCTGGCCGACGCGCTCCAGCACCGGCACATGGTGCTCGGTCCGCTGACCACAGCCGAGCTGCGCGAAGCGGTGACCGCCCCCGCCAAGGCGGTGGGTCTGGAACTGGAGCCCGGGCTGGCCGAGTTGATCGTCCGCGAGGTGAGCGCCGACGGCCCGCGCGGCGCCCATGACGCCGGTGTCCTCCCGCTGCTCTCGCACGCCTTGCTCGCCACCTGGCAGCGCCGCAAGGGAGGCCGCCTGACGCTGGCCGGCTACCGGGCCGCCGGCGGCATCCAGGGTGCCGTCGCCGCGACCGCCGAGCGCGCCTGGACCGGCCTGGACCCGGCCGCCCGCACCGCCGCCCGGCTGCTCCTGCTGCGGCTGGTCCGACTCGGCGAGGACACCCAGGCGACCCGCAGGCGTGGCACCCGACGCCAGCTGGCCGCCGAGTCCACCGACCCGAACAAGACGGAGGAGTCGCTCGAAGCGCTGGTGCGGGCCCGTCTGGTGACGCTGGACGCGGACACCGTGGAGATCACCCACGAGGCGCTGCTGCACGCCTGGCCCCGGCTGCGCGAGTGGCTCGACGAGGACCGCAACGGCAACCTGCTGCGCCAGCGCCTGGAGGAGGACGGCCGGTACTGGGACGAGTCCGGCCACGACTCCGCGCTGCTGTACCGGGGCTCGCGGCTGGAGCAGGCCCACACCTGGGCGAAGTCGGCCGACGACACCTCCCTGACCCGCAGCGCGGTGCGGTTCCTGGCGGCCTCGGTACGACTCCGGCGGCGCACGGTGTGGATCAGCAGGGCCGCCGTGTCGGCGCTGGTCGTACTGGCGGTGCTGGCCGCGGGCGCCGCGGTGGTCGCCCGGCAGCAGCGGGACGACGCGATGTTCGAGCAGGTGGTCGCGGAGGCCGACCGGTTCCAGTACTCGGACCCGGCGCTCTCCGCCCAGCTGGACCTGGTCGCACACCGTCTGCGCCCGAACGACGAGGACGCCAACAACCGTCTCGTGTCGATCGTCAACGCACCGCTGGCCACCCCGCTGCTCGGCCACACCGGAGCCGTCTACCTCACCACCTTCAGCCCCGACGGCAAGACGCTGGCCACCGCCGCCTACGACCGCACGGTCCGCCTGTGGGACGTGAGCGACCCGACCCGTCCCGAGCCACTGGGCAAGCCGCTGTCCGGCCACACGAGCTGGGTGTCCAGCGCGGTCTTCAGCCCGGACGGCCACACCCTGGCCAGCGCCGGCGACGACGGCACCGTACGTCTGTGGGACGTCACCGACCCGCGCCACCCGGCCTCGCTGGGCGCCCCGTTGAGCCGCCACGACGGCACGATCTACCTGGTGGCCTTCAGTCCCGACGGCCATACCCTGGCCACCGCCGACGAGGACCACACCGTCCGTCTGTGGAACGTGCGCGACCCTCGCCACCCCTCGCCGGCCGGGAGCCTGACCGGCCACACCGAAGCCGTGCGCTCCCTCGCGTTCAGCCCCGACGGCCACACGCTCGCGGCCGGCAGCGACGACAACTCGATCCTCCTGTACGACGTCTCGGACCCCCGGCGTCCCGAGCGCGTCGGATCACCGCTGACCGGGCACACCGGGACCGTGCACTCCGTGGCCTTCAGCCCGGACGGCCACACCCTGGCCAGCGGCAGCAAGGACGACACCGTACGGCTGTGGGACGTCACCGACCGGACCCGCGCCAGGGGCCTCGGCGCACCGCTCACCGGGCACACCGGGCCGGTCTGGTCGGTGGCCTTCAGCCCGGACGGCTCGATGCTCGCCGCGGGCAGCGCGGACTCCACGGCCAGCGTGTGGAACGTCGGCAACCCGGCCTTCCCCTCCCAGGTGGGCGAGCCGCTCGCGGGCAGCAGCGGGGAGATGTACGCGGTCGGCTGGAGCCCCGACGGGCACACCCTTGCCACCGGCAGCGGCGACGGCAAGGTACGGCTGTGGTCGGTCCCCGGGTCGGACATGATCGGCGAGGCGGGCGCGTTCAGCCCGGACGGGCGCGTCCTGGCCACCGGCGGCGGCGACAGCCGGATGCGGCTGTGGAACATCACGGATCCGGGCCGGCCCAGGGCGCTCGGCGAGCCGTTCAGAACCGGGTGGCGGGACCTGCGCTCGATGGTGTTCACCCGCGACGGCCGCACCCTCGTCATCATGACCGGCGAGAACAACACCAACTGGGTGCAGCTGTGGAACATCTCCGACCCGGCCCACCCCAGCCAGTACGGCGCGCCCGTCCGGCTGGACACCCGGTACGCGGGCGCGGAGGCACTGGCGCTGAGCCCGGACGGGCGCACCGTGGCCGCCGACCACGACGACCGCACGGTCCAGCTCCTGGACATCACGGACCCGGCGCACCCCAGGCGGCTCGGTGAACCCCTCAAGGGCCACACCGGCTATGTCAACGCGCTGGTCTTCAGCCCGGACGGCCACACCCTGGCCAGCGGCAGCGCGGACGGCACGGTCCGTCTCTGGGACGTCTCCGACCGGACCCGCGCCAAGGCCCTGGGCGGCCCCCTCACCGGCCATCTGGGCCCCGTCAACACCCTCGCCTACAGTGCCGACGGGTCGACCCTGGCCAGTGGCAGCGACGACGACACGGTCCGCCTGTGGAACGTCTCCGACCCGGCCCGCGCGGCCCGGCTGGGCGCGGCCCTCACGGGTCACACCGAGGCGGTGGTCTCCCTGACGTTCAGCCGGAACGGCAGGACCCTGGCCAGCGGCGGCAACGACAACACGGTCCGCCTCTGGAACGTGTCGTCCGCGTCCTCCGCCCACCCCATCGGCCAGTCCATGAGCCCGAACGCCAAGACGGGCAACTTCCTCTCCTTCAGCCCGAAGAGCAACATGCTGGGCGTCTCCAGCGGCGCCGACACGGTCCGGCTGTGGAGCCTGGACGTCGACCGGGCGGTGAGCCGGATCTGCGCCGTCACCCGCAACGTACTGACCGAGGCGAAATGGCGGGAGTACCTCCCCCGCCTCGCCTACGACCCGCCCTGCGACTGAACCGGTCCGCCACATGACGGCCTTTGAGTGATCCCGATCACAACTGCTCATGACGGCTGAGAAGTTGACTCCCGTCGCACAGGCCGCCTTGTTAGGCTGGCCACAACCCGGTCGCTGGTGCATCCCCCGTCGCCAGCGACCGGGCTTTTGCGTGCCCGCCGACAGACCCGGGAAGGCCCGGCCGCGCGGCCATCGGTCTGGACCGCCCGGATACGCCGAAGGCCCCCGATCCATCCGGATCGGGGGCCGTCGTGCTGGTGGGGCTAACAGGATTTGAACCTGTGGCCTCATCCTTATCAGGGATGCGCTCTAACCAACTGAGCTATAGCCCCGCCGCGCTCTGCGGTGTGTCTCCCGCGCGCTGACTCCTGAAGATTAGCGCACGACCGGGGCAGTCCCAAAATCGGTTGTCGGGGGACCGACGGGAGAGGTTTGAACTCCGGTTACTCGTCCTCGGCCAAGGTCAGCTCGATGCCCCCGACGAAGCCCGCGGAGAGGTTGTAGATGAAGGCGCCGAGGGTCGCCAGCGCCGTCGCGAGGACGACGTCGATGACCGCGATGATCGCCGCGAACATCAGGACGTGCGGAAGGGACAGGAACGACTGGAGGTCGAAGCCGTTCGACTCGTTCGAACCGGTCGCCTCCGAGATGGTGCCGCCGACCGTCGAGAACACGCCCATCGCGTCCAGGACCATCCACAGCACCGCCGACGCCACGATCGAGCAGATGCCCAGCGCGATGGAGAGCAGGAAGCTGACCTTCATCACCGACCACGGATCGGCCTTGGCTACCCGCAGCCGGGCCTTGCGGGTGCGCGGGGCGGTACGCGCCCCGGCACCCGTGCGCGGCCGCCGTACCGCCCCCGAGGGCGCCTGGGCGGCCTGTGCCACCGGGTAGGCCTGCGGCGGGTGATAGGGCCCGGCGGCCTGCTCCGCGCGCCGCTCCCCGGGCAGCGGGGAGGTGTTCGGCTGCTGCCCCGCCGCGGGCTGGGCGCCCGCGGCGGTCTGGCTCCGGGTGTCGCTCACGGTGCCCCCCTGAGTTCCCTGCGCGTCCGTCGCGGACGCCTTGACCGCCTTCAGCTGGGTGGTGTGCGTGTCCATCGGCGGCTGCGCACCACCCTCGGCGGCCCCGCCGGACGCGGCGGAGCCACGGCCGCCGCCGTCCGCGTCCGTACCCGTAGAGGTACCGGCCGATCCGGCGCCCGTGGCTCCGCTCACGATGACTCTCTCCTCGTGCTACTCGGCCGAGGGCGCCTCACCCTCGTCCGTACCGCTGGTCTCGACACCTTCGACGGTCTCGGCGGTCTCCGCGGTTTCGTCGACGGCGTCCTCACCGTCGACTTCCTCCGCCTCGCTGCCGGCCTCGGCGTTACGTGCGATGCCGACCACGGCATCGCGCTTGCCCAGGTTGATCAGTTGGACGCCCATGGTGTCACGGCCCGTCTCCCTGACCCCGCTGACTCGCGTACGAATCACACCGCCGGACAGGGTGATGGCGAGGATCTCGTCGTTCTCCTCGACGATCAGCGCGCCGACGAGCGAACCGCGGTCCTCCACGATCTTGGCGGCCTTGATGCCGAGGCCGCCACGGCCCTGGACGCGGTACTCGTCGACACGGGTCCGCTTCGCGTACCCCCCGTCGGTGGCAGTGAACACGAACGTACCGGGTCGAACAACATTCATCGACAGAAGTTCATCGCTCTCGCGGAAACTCATACCCTTGACACCCGAGGTGGCACGGCCCATGGGACGCAGTGTGTCGTCGGAGGCGGTGAACCTGATCGACTGTGCCTTCTTGCTGATCAGAAGCAGATCGTCGTCCGCCGAGACCAGTTCGGCTCCGATCAGTTCGTCGTCGGAACCGTCCTCGCGCTCCCGCAGGTTGATCGCGATCACACCGCCGGAACGGGGCGAATCGTAATCCTTCAGAGGCGTCTTCTTGACCAGACCGGCCTTGGTGGCCAGCACCAGGTAGGGCGCCGCGTCGTAGTCGCGGATGGCGAGGATCTCGGCGATCGCCTCGTCCGGCTGGAAGGCCAGCAGGTTCGCCACGTGCTGACCACGCGCGTCCCGCCCGGCATCCGGCAGCTCGTACGCCTTCGCCCGGTACACCCGGCCCTTGTTGGTGAAGAACAGCAGCCAGTGGTGCGTGGTGGAGACGAAGAAGTGGTCGACGATGTCGTCCTCCTTCAGCTTCGTCCCCCGCACGCCCTTGCCGCCGCGCTTCTGCGCCCGGTAGTCGACGGTCTTGGTCCGCTTGACGTACCCGCCGCGCGAGACCGTGACGACGATGTCCTCCTCGGCGATCAGGTCCTCGATGGACATGTCACCGTCGTAGGGCACCAGCATGGTCTTGCGGTCGTCGCCGAACTTCTCCACGATCGCGGCCAGCTCGGCGCTGACGATGCCGCGCTGGCGCTCCGGCGAGGCCAGGATCGCGTTGTACTCGGTGATCTTCGCCTGGAGCTCGTCGTGCTCCTGGATGATCTTCTGGCGCTCCAGGGCGGCCAGCCTGCGCAGCTGCATCTCCAGGATGGCGTTGGCCTGGATCTCGTCGATCTCCAGGAGCCCCATCAGGCCCGTACGCGCGACCTCGACCGTCTCACTGGCCCGGATCAGCGCGATGACCTCGTCGATCGCGTCCAGCGCCTTCAGCAGACCGCGCAGGATGTGCGCCCGCTCCTCGGCCTTGCGCAGCCTGAAACGCGTACGGCGGACGATGACCTCGATCTGGTGCGTCACCCAGTGCCGGATGAACGCGTCGAGCGAGAGCGTGCGCGGCACGCCGTCGACCAGCGCCAGCATGTTGGCGCCGAAGTTGGACTGCAGGTCGGTGTGCTTGTACAGGTTGTTCAGCACGACCTTGGCGACCGCGTCCCGCTTCAGCACGATGACCAGCCGCTGACCGGTGCGCGAGGAGGTCTCGTCCCGGACGTCCGCGATGCCGCCGACCTTGCCGTCCTTCACCAGGTCGGCGATCTTCTGCGCGAGGTTGTCGGGATTGGTCTGGTACGGCAGCTCCGTGACCACCAGGCACTGGCGGTTCTGGATCTCCTCGACCTCGACCACCGCGCGCATGGTGATCGAGCCGCGGCCCGTGCGGTAGGCCTCCTCGATGCCCTTGCGGCCGACGACCAGTGCGCCGGTCGGGAAGTCCGGGCCCTTGATCCGCTCGATCAGCGCGTCCAGGAGCTCCTCGTGCGAGGCCTCCGGGTTCTCCAGGTACCACTGGGCGCCGGCCGCGACCTCGCGCAGGTTGTGCGGCGGGATGTTGGTCGCCATGCCCACCGCGATACCGGCGGAACCGTTGATCAGCAGGTTCGGGAAGCGGGCGGGCAGGACGGTCGGCTCCTGGGAGCGGCCGTCGTAGTTGTCCGTGAAGTCGACGGTCTCCTCGTCGATGTCCCGGACCATCTCCATCGACAGCGGCGCGAGCTTGCACTCGGTGTACCGCATGGCGGCCGCCGGGTCGTTGCCCGGCGAGCCGAAGTTGCCGTTGGAGTCGACGAGCGGCATGCGCATCGACCAGGGCTGGGCGAGGCGGACCAGGGCGTCGTAGATCGAACTGTCACCATGGGGGTGGTAGTTGCCCATGACGTCGCCGACCACGCGCGCGCACTTGTAGAAGCCGCGCTCGGGGCGGTAACCGCCGTCGTACATGGCGTACAGCACCCGGCGGTGGACGGGCTTGAGACCGTCCCGGACGTCCGGCAGCGCACGGGACACGATGACGGACATCGCGTAGTCCAGGTACGAACGCTGCATCTCCGTCTCGAGCCCGACGGGCTCGACACGCATCGCGAGTTCGCCGCCCTCTTCAGGGGTGACGGGAGTGTTCTCGTCGGCCATTGCTGGTGAAGATCCTTCCCTGTGCGGTCAGCTGAGACCGACTCAGATGTCGAGGAACCGGACGTCCTTGGCGTTGCGCTGGATGAACGCGCGGCGGGCCTCGACGTCCTCGCCCATCAGGACCGAGAACAGGTCGTCGGCCTGGGCGGCGTCGTCGAGCGTGACCTGGCCGAGGACGCGGTGCTCCTGGTCCATGGTCGTGATGCGCAGCTCCTCGGCGTTCATCTCGCCGAGACCCTTGAAGCGCTGGATCGAGTCCTCACGGACCCGCTTGCCGCGCTGGCGGCCCATCTCCAGGAGCGCGTCGCGCTCACGGTCGGAGTACGCGTACTCGGTGTCGTCCCGGCCCCACTTGATCTTGTACAGCGGCGGGCGGGACAGGTAGACGTGCCCGGCCTCGACCAGCGGCCGCATGAAGCGGAACAGGAAGGTCAGCAGCAGGGTGGAGATGTGCTGACCGTCGACGTCGGCGTCCGCCATCAGGATGATCTTGTGATAGCGGAGCTTCTCGATGTCGAAGTCCTCGTGCACACCCGTGCCGAACGCGGAGATCAGCGCCTGGATCTCCTGGTTCTGCAGGATCTTGTCGATCCGCGCCTTCTCGACGTTGAGGATCTTGCCGCGGATCGGGAGGATCGCCTGGTACTGCGGGTTGCGGCCGGACTTGGCCGAACCGCCGGCGGAGTCACCCTCGACGATGAAGATCTCGCACTTGGTGGGGTCGTTCGACTGGCAGTCCGAGAGCTTGCCCGGCAACGACGCGCTCTCCAGCAGGCCCTTGCGGCGGGTGAGGTCGCGGGCCTTGCGGGCCGCCACGCGCGCGGTGGCCGCCTGGATGCCCTTGCGGATGATGTCCGCCGCCTCGACCGGGTTGCGGTCCAGCCAGTCGTTCAGGTGCTCGTAGACCGCCTTCTGCACGAAGGTCTTGGCCTCCGTGTTACCCAGCTTGGTCTTCGTCTGCCCCTCGAACTGCGGCTCGCTCAGCTTGACCGAGATGATCGCCGTCAGACCCTCACGGATGTCGTCGCCGGTGAGGTTGTCGTCCTTCTCGCGAAGCAGCTTCTTGTCCCGCGCGTACTTGTTGATCAACGAGGTCAGCGCCGCACGGAAGCCCTCCTCGTGGGTGCCGCCCTCGTGCGTGTGGATGATGTTGGCGAACGAGTACACGCCCTCGCTGTAGCCGCTGTTCCACTGCATGGCGACCTCGAGGGACAGGCTCTTGTCCTTGTCCTCGGCCTCCAGGTCGATCACCGTCGGGTGCACCACGTCGCCCTTGCGGGAGTTGAGGTACTTCACGAAGTCGACGATGCCGCCCTCGTAGTGGTAGGTGACGGTCTTGACCTCGGCCTTCTCGTCCGCGCCCGCCTCGTCGGCGCCGGCCACGGCCTTCGCCGACTCGCGCTCGTCGGTGAGCCGGATCGTCAGGCCCTTGTTGAGGAAGGCCATCTCCTGGAAACGCCGCGAGAGCGTCTCGAAGGAGTACTCGGTCGTCTCGAAGATGTCCGGGTCCGCCCAGAACGTGACCGAGGTGCCGGTCTCGCCCGTCTCCTCGTGCTGCACCAGCGGAGCCGTCGGGACGCCCAGCTTGTAGTCCTGCGTCCAGCGGTGACCGTCCGTCCTGATCTCCACGGACACCTTGGACGACAGCGCGTTCACGACGGAGACACCCACACCGTGCAGACCGCCGGAGACGGCGTAACCGCCGCCGCCGAACTTGCCGCCCGCGTGCAGCACGGTCAGCACGACCTCGACGGCCGGCTTGCCCTCGGACGCGACGATGCCGACCGGGATACCGCGGCCGTTGTCGACGACACGCACACCGCCGTCGGCCAGGATCGTCACGTCGATGGTGTCCGCGTGACCGGCCAGCGCCTCGTCGACGGAGTTGTCCACGACCTCGTACACCAGGTGGTGCAGACCGCGCTCACCGGTCGAGCCGATGTACATACCGGGTCGCTTGCGGACCGCGTCCAGCCCTTCGAGCACGGTGATGGCACTCGCGTCGTACGAGGCGGTGACCTCACCGTTCGTGCCAATGTCGGTGGACGGGATGTTCTCGTTGGGGTTGCCGGAATCGGCCACGAAGCGCCCTTTCTGGCACAGCACGAGCCAGGCTCGTCGGCGGGTTGCCGGAGCGGCTGCGGCATGTTGCGTTGGTAAGCCTTGATCAGCGTTGCTCAGCTTTTCCCGAGCGGTCCCCACGTTCGGGGCGGGATTGCCTCCCAGTCTACCGGTAGCGCCGACAGTGATGGGGGTTTGCCGGTACCTGAGTCCGCATGTGCCGCCCTGAACCGGCCTCCACCGACTCCCGATATACGGATGGGGGCTCCAAGAGGCTCACGGAGGCACTCAGCGCTTCCGGCTGTCAACCCTTGGCTACTCCGGGGTCAGGTCGCGATTCGCAACCGCGTGCGGTTGTACGCCGACCAGCCGAGGGGGCCGCGCAAGGGCTCCACACTCGGCTCAGCACGTGACGCAAGTCACCCGTAGGTATCGCCGGGACCGGTGCTTCCGGGGGCGCGCAACGGGCCGTAGCGCCGGGGCGGACCACCGGGATTCAGCACCTTGATCACCCGTACCGACCCGTGCCCCAGGTCCTCGTTCAGCCGTGCGACCAGCGCCGGCGCGAGATGACGCAACTGTGTCGCCCACGCCGTGGAGTCGCACTGCACGACCAGTACCCGCTCGTCCTCGTCGTAGCGCTCGGGCACACAGTGCTTGGCGAGGTTCTCGCCGACGATCTCCGGCCAGCGGCCCATGACCCCGCCGACCGCCGCCGGCGTCTCCCAGCCACGCTCGGAGATCAGCCGGTTGATCGCCGAGCCCAGCGCCATGGGGTCACGGCCGTCGGCATGCGCCCCGGAGCGCAGACCACCACGCCGCGCCTGCTTCCTCTGCTGCGCCGCGTCGCCACGCGCGCGCGCCGCCTCCTTCGCCGCCCTGAGCGCCACCCGCGCCAGGTCGACACCGGAGGGCTCCTTCCCGGGGACAGGCCCGTCGCCGCTCACGCCCGCTCCACCGCCCCGTCCGCCACCACGTACCGCACCCCGGTCAGAAGGTGCGGCACGTCGTCGTCCACAGCCGCGGTGACCAGCACCTGCTCCCCGGGCGCGACCAGCTCCGCCAGCCGCTCCCGCCGCCGCGCGTCCAACTCGGCGAACACGTCGTCCAGCACCAGCACCGGCTCGTTGCCCTCGGCACGCAGCAGGTCGTACGACGCCAGCCGCAACGCCAGCGCGTACGACCAGGACTCGCCGTGCGAGGCATACCCCTTGGCCGGCAGCTGCCCCAGCTTGAGGACCAGGTCGTCGCGGTGCGGGCCCGCCAGCGTCACACCCCGCTCGATCTCCTGCTTGCGCACGTCCGCGAGCGCCGCCATCAGCTGGACGTACAGATCATCACGGGTGTGGGCCTCACCCGGCGCCGACGGCTTGTACTCCAGCGCCACCGGACCGCCGCCCGGCGCCAGCTGCTCGTACGCCTTGTCGGCGAGCGGCTGGATCGCGGCCACCAGGTCGAGCCGCTGAGCGAGCAGCTCGGCCCCCACCCGCGCCAGATGCTGGTCCCACACGTCCAGCGTGGACAGATCCATCGAGCGGCCACCGTGCCGCCGGGCGAGGGCCGCACTCTTCAACAGGGTGTTCCGCTGCTTGAGGACCCGCTCGTAGTCCGACCGCACACCGGCCATCCGCGGCGACCGCGCGGTGATCAGCTCGTCCAGGAAACGCCGCCGCTCACCCGGGTCGCCCTTCACCAGCGCGAGATCCTCCGGCGCGAACAGCACAGTCCGTACGATCCCCAGCACGTCCCGCGGCCTGACCTGCGAGGACCTGTTGATACGCGCGCGGTTGGCCTTGCCCGGGTTGAGCTCGAGCTCGACCAGCTGCTGCCGGTCGCCCTGCCGCACCTGTGCGCGGATGACCGCCCGGTCCGCGCCCATCCGCACCAGCGGCGCGTCGGAGGCGACCCGGTGGCTGCCGAGGGTGGCGAGATAGCCCACGGCCTCGACGAGGTTGGTCTTGCCCTGGCCGTTCGGGCCGACGAAGGCGGTGACGCCCGGGTCGAGCGAAACCTCGGCCCGGGCGTAGGAACGGAAGTCGGCCAGCGACAGATGCGTGACGTGCATGGGTGTTCCGCCGACCTCCCCGTGACCTGCTACTTCGTTTCCACGGCATGACCGCCGAACTGGTTGCGCAGCGCGGCGATCATCTTCATCTGCGGCGAGTCCTCCTGACGCGAGGCGAACCGCGCGAACAGCGAGGCGGTGATCGCGGGCAGCGGCACCGCGTTGTCTATCGCGGCCTCCACAGTCCACCGGCCCTCGCCGGAGTCCTGTGCATAACCCTTCAGCTGATCCAGGTGCTCGTCCCCGTCGAGGGCGTTCACCGCCAGGTCCAGCAGCCAGGAACGGATGACCGTGCCCTCCTGCCAGGAGCGGAAGACCTCACGGACGTCCGTGACGGAGTCGACCTTCTCCAGCAGCTCCCAGCCTTCAGCGTAGGCCTGCATCATCGCGTACTCGATGCCGTTGTGGACCATCTTCGCGAAGTGGCCCGCGCCGACCTTGCCGGCGTGCACCGCGCCGAAGTCACCCTCGGGCTTCAGCGCGTCGAAGACCGGCCGGACCGTCTCGACGTGCTCGGCGTCGCCGCCGTACATCAGCGCGTAGCCGTTCTCCAGGCCCCAGACACCGCCGGAGACCCCGCAGTCGACGAAGCCGATGCCCTTGGCCGCCAGCTCCTCGGCGTGCCTCTCGTCGTCCGTCCATCGGGAGTTCCCGCCGTCGACGACCACGTCACCTGGCTCCAGCAGCTCGGCCAGCTCGTCGATCGTGGACTGGGTCGGCGCCCCGGCCGGGACCATCACCCACACCACACGCGGCCCGCTGAGCTTGCCCACAAGCTCTTCCAGGCTGTGGACATCGGCGAGGTCCGGGTTGCGGTCGTATCCGACGACGGTGTGGCCCGCGCGGCGGATCCGCTCGCGCATGTTGCCGCCCATCTTGCCGAGGCCGACGAGACCGAGCTCCATCAGTTGGTTCCTTAGGTTGCGGTGTGGCAGGAGAGGCACTTGCGTGCCGTGCCCGAGCCTAATCGCGACCCCTTGCGCACAGTTGTGGGCACTGCCGCTCACCTGGGGAAACCCACCCGCGCACAGCGCCGCCCACCCACAGGGGAGCGGCGGCACCGTGCACAGCTGTGGACAACGGCGGCCGCTCAGCCGCTGAGTCGCACCGGCATGATCAGGTACTTGTAGGCCTCGTCCGCCTCCGCGTCGAGCGCCGGCTTCCCGCTCAGCAGCGCGGGCTTCGTGGACGTCGTGAACGACAGCTGGGCCACCGGCGAGTCGATCGCGCTCAGGCCGTCCAGCAGGAAGGTCGGGTTGAAGGCGATCGAGACGTCATCGCCCTCCAACTGCGCGTCGACCCTCTCCACAGCCTGTGCGTCGTCGCTGGAACCGGCCTCCAGGATCAGCACGCCCTGCTCGAAGCTGAGCCGCACCGGGGTGTTCCGCTCGGCGACCAGGGCGACACGCTTGACGGCCTCCACGAAGGGAGCGGTCTCGATCACCGCGACGGAGTTGAACTCGGTCGGGAACAGCGAGCGGTACTTCGGCAGGTCGCCTTCGAGCAGACGCGTGGTCGTCCGCCGGCCCGCGCCCTCGAAACCGATGAGCCCCTCGCCGGCGCCCGAGCCGGACAGCGCCAGGATCACGCTGTCGCCGCTCGTGAGGGCCTTGGCGGTGTCCAGGAGCGTCTTGGCGGGCACCAGGGCCACCGCGGACGCCTCGGGGTTCTCCGGCTTCCACAGGAACTCGCGGACCGCGAAGCGGTAGCGGTCGGTGGACGCCAGGGTGACCGTGTCGCCCTCGATCTCGATGCGCACACCGGTCAGCACCGGCAGGGTGTCGTCACGCCCGGCGGCGATGGCCACCTGGGAGACGGCGGAGGCGAAGACCTCACCGGGGACCGTGCCCGTCGCGTTGGGCATCTGCGGCAGGGACGGGTACTCCTCCACCGGCAGCGTGTGCAGCGTGAACCGGGACGATCCACAGACCACGGTCGCCCGTACACCGTCTGTGGAAATCTCCACCGGCCGGTTGGGCAGGGCACGGCAGATGTCGGCGAGCAGCCGGCCGGAGACCAGGACCGTGCCCTCCTCCTCGACCTCGGTCTCGACGCTGACCCTCGCGGAGACCTCGTAGTCGAAGCTGGACAGGCTCAGCTGGCCGTCCTCGGCCTTCAGCAGCAGGCCTGCGAGGACCGGCGCCGGCGGACGGGCCGGGAGGCTGCGTGCCGCCCAGGCCACTGCCTCCGCGAGTACGTCGCGTTCCACCCGGATCTTCACCGTAAGCCCGCCTCCTGCTGTTGCCGGGGCTTCTCGCCCTGCTGCGTCTTCGTCGTCTGAGTCGGTGTCGTCGGTCCCTGGGAGGGGAAGAACACCGGGGACCAGTCTGACGCACCGCACTGACAGCTGGTGCCTCTCGGGGTCAAGTCGTGACGAGGCGCGGTCAGAGGCCGAAGAGCGAGTTGTGCACAGGGCCCTCTTCGAAACGGATTCCCAGCTCTCTCTAGTTGGCAGTAGTAGTAGGGGCTGTGGATACCGTGGATAACCCCGTTTTCCCAGCTCAGGGGCCAGATTTTGTCCACTGCCCCTGTGGGTTGAGCCGGTGGACAACTCGGTGTCTCTGTGGAGAACAGAAAGTTCTGCACACACCGTGCACAGCCTGAGGGGAGTTCTCCCCAACGCCGTCCCCAGCTTTACCCACCTTTCCCACAGCCCAACCTGGCAGCTTCGTGTGACGCCTTTCACTCGACACGGTGAGCGGGCGCGTCAGGTTGCCGAACAGTGGACAGCCATGTGGAGAAGCTGGGGATCGCTGGGGACAACCGCCCCTCAGCCTGTGGGGCAGCGGTGGACAACTTCGTGCACAGCCTGTGGATCACTTCCTCGTCCACAGTCTGTGGAGATCCGTCGTCCACGAATCCACAACCCTCTGAGCTGGCCTGATGCCTTTTCACCCGCCCACCTGTGGATGACGTTCGGGACAACTTCGCAGTCCCCAGGGTGTGGACGCAAGAAAGTCGGCAAATCTGTGGAGGACGCCCGTAACCGGGCTGGTAATCGAACAGCGGGACTCGCCGCCGCGTCCCTCCGGGGGCGCGGGAGACTCCGCGATCGGCCCCCGCCGCCCCGTGCGGGACCCCTTCCGCAACCACTCCGGGACGCCAGAAGGCGCCCCCGGGATCTCTCCCGAGGGCGCCCTGGACGCCGTGGAACCGCCGGCTGCGCCGCTATCCGTTCTTGATGCGGTTCGTCAGCTCCGTCACCTGGTTGTAGATCGACCGCCGCTCCGCCATCAGCGCCCGGATCTTCCGGTCGGCGTGCATCACGGTCGTGTGGTCCCGGTTCCCGAACTGCGCCCCGATCTTCGGCAGTGACAGGTCCGTGAGCTCACGGCAGAGGTACATGGCGATCTGCCGGGCCGTGACCAGCTGCCGGCCGCGCGAGCTGCCGCACAGGTCGTCGACCGTGAGGCCGAAGTAGTCCGCCGTCGCCGCCATGATCGCCGTCGCGCTGATCTCCGGCGTCGAGTCCTGGCCTCCGGGGATCAGGTCCTTCAGCACGATCTCGGTCAGGCCGAGGTCGACGGGCTGCCGGTTGAGCGACGCGAACGCGGTCACCCTGATCAGCGCGCCCTCCAGCTCGCGGATGTTGCGCGAGATGCGGGAGGCGATGAACTCCAGCACCTCCGGAGGCGCGTTGAGCTGTTCCTGCACCGCCTTCTTGCGGAGGATCGCGATGCGCGTCTCCAGCTCCGGCGGCTGGACGTCGGTGATCAGACCCCACTCGAAACGGTTCCGCAGCCGGTCCTCGAGGGTGACCAGCTGCTTGGGCGGCCGGTCGCTGGAGAGCACGATCTGCTTGTTCGCGTTGTGGAGCGTGTTGAAGGTGTGGAAGAACTCCTCCTGCGTCGACTCCTTGTCCGCGAGGAACTGGATGTCGTCGACGAGCAGGATGTCCATCTCGCGGTAGCGCTTGCGGAAGCTGTCGCCCTTGCCGTCGCGGATGGAGTTGATGAACTCGTTGGTGAACTCCTCCGAGCTCACGTAGCGCACCCGGGTGCCCGGGTAGAGGCTCCGCGCGTAGTGCCCGATCGCGTGCAGCAGGTGCGTCTTGCCGAGCCCCGACTCCCCGTAGATGAAGAGGGGGTTGTAGGCCTTCGCGGGCGCTTCGGCGACGGCGACCGCGGCCGCGTGCGCGAAGCGGTTGGACGCGCCGATGACGAACGTGTCGAAGAGGTATTTGGGGTTGAGGCGGGCGGTGGGTTCGCCGGGTCCCGGCGCCGGCGCGGGCTTGGCGCCCACTGGTCCGGGCGCGTTCGGACCACCGGTGGCGGCCGGCAGGTCCGGGCGTCCCGGTCCGCTCCGGCGGCCCTGTCCCGGCCCGCCCGGGGGCTCGGACCGCTCGCGGCGGCCGGCGTCCCGCTGGTCGTAGTCGCCACGGTCGTAGTCGGGCCGTTCGTAGTCGGACCGTTCGTAGTCGGACCGTTCGTAGTCCGGACGGTCGTACTCGGGGCGCTGCGGTTCGTACTCCGTGCGCTGCTGCTCGTAGGACGGCCGGTCCATCGGCTGCTGGGGCCGGTACTCCTGGGAGTAGGAGTCGCCGTAACCGTCCGAGCGGTAGGTGTCCTGCGGCGGCGAGGCGTACGGGTCGCGCTCGGGGAAGCCGAGCCGGGGCTGCTGCCAGCCGTACTCCTCCTGCCCCGGGCGCGGCCAGGCGCCGGGTTCGGGGCGCTGGTACTCGGAAGGGTAGGCCGGGCGGGCGGTGGGGAGCTGGTCGGCGCGCGGGGACGGCAGCTGGTCGCGGCCGCCCTGCTCGGGCGGGTGGTCGGCGCGGTGCCTGCCGTATCCGCCTTCGTACTGCGGTGAGGGGAGCTCGGGCTCCTCGTAGCGCTGGGGCTGAACGGGGGGTGCCGGCGGGGTCGGGGGTTCGCCCGCGGACTCGTCCACGGTGATCGCGATCCGGATCGGGCGCCCGCACTCGCGGCTCAGGGTCTCGCTGACGACGGGTGCGAGACGGCCCTCAAGGACGTTCTTGGCGAATTCGTTCGGTACGGCGAGCAGGGCGGTGTCCGCGACCAGCGCGAGGGGCTGGCAGCGCCGGATCCAGTGCTCGTCCTTGCCTTCCACACCCTGACCGCGGCCCTCACCGAGGAGCTGCTCCAGTACTCGTGGCCACACTGCGGCAAGATCGGCAGGTACGTCAGCCACAGGGCACGCTCTCTCACAGGTCCCACGAACGTGTGGTTCGAGGACGGGTCGGGATGAATATCGGGTCGGGCGGGGATAAAGGAACGAATCGGAGTTCAGCCACGGTAGTCAGCGTGGCGGGTGCGGTTCAAGTTGTTGTCCCCAGCCTGTGGATAGTGTCTCTCGGTCACTGCTGGTTTGACCGAATGGCGTAGCCCCGCGTACCGTAACCAGGTCGAGTTGTCGATGGCTGCTGCCGCCTGCCTCCGATGGGCACAGATCGCTGAAGGTGATCGGGAAGCGGTGCACTCGGGCGTGATGCGAGCTACTCGTGGGCGCACGGTGACAGCCAGGACGGCACCCGCCACACCGATTTGATTTCTGGAGCCCCCGAGTGAGCAAGCGCACCTTCCAGCCGAACAACCGTCGTCGCGCCAAGACCCACGGCTTCCGCCTGCGGATGCGCACCCGTGCCGGTCGCGCGATTCTGGCGAACCGCCGCAGCAAGGGTCGCGCCAGCCTGTCCGCCTGATCCTGATCAGGTCATGACGTCGTGCTGCCTACCGAGCATCGGCTGAGGCGGCGCGAGGACTTCGCGACCGCGGTACGACGGGGTCGTCGGGCCGGCCGCCCGTCCCTCGTCGTCCATCTTCGTAGCGGTGCCACGGACCCGCACGCGCCTGGGGAGAGCGCTCCCTCGACGCGTGCGGGTTTCGTCGTGAGCAAAGCAGTGGGTGGCGCGGTCGTGCGCAACAAGGTCAAGCGCAGACTGCGTCACCTGATGCGTGACCGAGTCGCCCTGTTCCCCCCCGGTAGCCTGGTAGTCGTACGAGCGCTGCCCGGAGCGGGCGACGCCGACCATGGACAGCTGGCCCGAGACCTGGATGCCGCCATCGAGCGGCTACTGGGAGGGGGCGCGCGATGAAGTACCCACTGCTGGCTCTGATCAAGCTGTACCAGTGGACGATCAGTCCGCTGCTGGGGCCGGTGTGCAAGTACTACCCGTCGTGCTCCCACTACGGCTACACGGCCATTGACCGGCACGGTGCGATCAAGGGGACGGCACTCACTGCCTGGCGCATCCTGCGGTGCAATCCGTGGTCGCTCGGTGGTGTGGATCATGTTCCTCCGCGTAAGCGACCGCGGTGGCACGAAATGCTGCGTGACGCCTGGCGTGCACGCAAGGGCGGGCCCTCCGCCGCCGAACCGGCCACCGAGGAGAAGCTTGCTCCCGAGCTTCCTTCGAGCCCGGCCGCAGAGACCTCGCCCCATGCCCAAGGAGCATGATTAGTGGACACGATTGCCAGCCTCTTCAGCTTCATCACAACACCCGTTTCCTGGGTCATCGTCCAGTTCCACTCGGTGTACGGCGCGATCTTCGGCCCTGACACCGGGTGGGCCTGGGGCCTGTCGATCGTGTCCCTGGTGGTCCTGATCCGCATCTGCCTGATCCCGCTCTTCGTGAAGCAGATCAAGGCCACCCGGGCCATGCAGACGCTGCAGCCCGAGATGAAGAAGATCCAGGAGCGCTACAAGAACGACAAGCAGCGCCAGTCCGAAGAGATGATGAAGCTGTACAAGGAGTCGGGTACGAACCCGCTCTCCTCGTGCCTTCCCATCCTCGCGCAGTCGCCGTTCTTCTTCGCGCTGTACCACGTGCTCAACGGCATCGCGTCGGGCACGACCATCGGCGTGATCAACCAGGGCCTGCTGGAGAGCGCGCAGAAGGCGCACATCTTCGGTGCTCCCCTCGCTGCCAAGTTCTTCAGCAGTGAATCCCAGCTGGCCTCGCTCAACGCCTCGCAGACGCACGTCCGGATCGTGACCGCCGTCATGATCGTGCTGATGTCGGCGTCGCAGTTCTACACGCAGCGTCAGCTGATGACGAAGAACGTCGACACCACGGTGAAGACGCCGTTCATGCAGCAGCAGAAGATGCTGATGTACGTCTTCCCGGTCATGTTCGCCGTCTTCGGTGTGAACTTCCCGGTCGGTGTCCTCGTCTACTGGCTCACCACCAACGTGTGGACCATGGGTCAGCAGATGTACGTCATCCGCAACAATCCGACCCCGGGTTCCAAGGCCCAGGCCGCCTACCTGGAGCGTCTGACCAAGCACGTCACGCACCACGGCAAGGCCCGCAAGCGCAGCGAGCGCACGATCATCAAGGCGATCGTCGCCAAGGGCCGGGACCGTAACGAGTTCGAGCGCAAGTTCATCAACGGGCTGACCAAGGCGGGCCTCGTGGCCCAGGCCGACGGCGCCGTGGTGAAGGGTGAGGCTCAGGCCGCGCAGACCGAGGACGGCGTCGCGGCCACCGGTGCCGCCAAGCGCCAACAGCCCAAGCGCCAGACGAAGGCCCAGCGTCAGTCCGGCAGTGCGAAGGCGGCCGACGAGCCGTCGGCCGCCGCCGAGAAGGAGGACTCCTCCGAGCCGACGACCTCGCTGGAGAAGTCCGACGAGCCGCAGGACGCCAAGCCGGCCGCCCAGCAGCCCTCGAAGGGCGGTTCCAACGGCCGCAGCAGGGCCCAGTCCGGTCAGCGCAAGGGCGGTCCGCAGCGCCCCAAGTCCCCGTCCAAGAAGTAAGAAGGAGCCCATCCCGTGACGGAAGGCACCACCTCCGCTGCCGAGGGTGCAGACACCCTGACCCGCCTCGAGCAGGAGGGCGAGATCGCGGCGGACTACCTCGAGGGTCTGCTGGACATCGCCGACCTCGACGGCGACATCGACATGGATGTCGAGGCCGACCGCGCCTCCGTGTCGATCATCAGCGACGCGGCCGGTCGCGACCTGCAGAAGCTGGTCGGCCGTGACGGCGAGGTGCTGGAGGCACTCCAGGAGCTGACGCGCCTGGCCGTGCACCGGGAGACCGGTGATCGGAGCCGGCTGATGCTCGACATCGCGGGTTACCGCGCCAAGAAGCGTGCCGAGCTCTCCGAGCTGGGTGCCAAGGCCGCGGCCGAGGTGAAGAGCACGGGCGAGCCCGTGAAGCTCAAGCCGATGAGCCCGTTCGAGCGCAAGGTCGTCCACGACGCGGTCAAGTCCGCCGGACTGCGCAGCGAGTCGGAGGGCGAGGAGCCGCAGCGGTTCGTCGTCGTGCTGCCCGCCTGACCGGTCGCACCGTTTCACCGGCCCCGTCTGTTGAGCAGACGGGGCCGATCTTTGTCAGCCTGGTAGTTCTGGTGGCCGGTGCGCGGAGCGCCGGCGCTGTACGGAAGGACGGTCCCCGTGACGGAGGCTGCGGAGCTCCCCCCGGCGCCTGAGCAGGCGCGGGAAGTGTTCGGCGAGCGCTTCGCCGATGCGGTCCGCTATGCGGAGCTGCTCGCCGAGGCCGGCGTCCAGCGTGGTCTGATCGGCCCACGGGAGGTGCCGCGCCTGTGGGAGCGGCACCTGCTGAACTGCGCGGTGCTCTCCGAGGCGGTCCCCGAGGGGGTGACGGTGTGCGATGTCGGCTCCGGTGCCGGCCTGCCGGGCATTCCGCTGGCGCTGGTCAGGGAGGACCTCAACATCACGCTGCTGGAACCGCTGCTGCGGCGTACCAACTTCCTGACCGAGGTGGTGGAACTCCTCGGTCTGAATCATGTGACCGTGGTGCGTGGTCGCGCCGAGGAGGTCATGGGCAAGCTGGCCCCGGTGCATGTGGTGACGGCGCGTGCCGTGGCTCCGCTGGACCGTCTGGCCACGTGGGGCGTGCCGCTGCTGCGTCCCTATGGCGAGATGCTCGCCCTCAAGGGTGACACGGCGGAGGAGGAGCTGAAGGCGGCGGCCACCGCCCTGACGAAGCTCGGTGCGGTGTCCACGTCCATCCTGCATGTGGGGGAAGGCGTGGTGGACCCGCTGTCCACGGTCGTGCGGGTGGAAGTCGGGGAGAGTCCGGGCGGTGTGCGCTTCGCGGCGAAGCGGGCGAAGGCGGCGCGGACCGGGCGGGTACGGCGGCGACGCTGACCCGAGGAGCCGCGAACGGCGCAGAGGCGCTCTCCCTCAAAAGGGGTAAGCCCATGAGC
>NZ_JBHZAN010000070.1:16236-32828 GCF_042754285.1 Streptomyces sp. NPDC059224 | reverse complement strand
GGCATGAAAGCCATGAGCCTCGCCGTGAAGGGCCTGGGCAAGAACGCCCGCGGCATGCTGGCCGAAGGCGCGGAGGGCGCGTTCAACCGGCTGAAGAGCAGGATCAAGGGGTGCGGAGACCCCGTCGACGTCGCTACGGGCCACACGTTCCTGGCCGAGACGGACATCGTCCTCGAGGGCACGCTTCCCCTGGCCTTCACGCGCCGGGTGTCGTCCGGACATCGCACGGGCTGGTGGTTCGGCTCCTCCTGGGCTTCGACGGTCGACCAGAGGCTGGAGATCGACGAGCAGGGCGTCGTCTTCGTCAGCGACGACGGGCTGCTTCTCGCATACCCCCATCCGGAGAGCCCGGGGGTCGCGGTCCACCCCCAGGCAGGTCCGTGCCGGCCGCTGACCCGGCTGGCCGACGGCGGCTACCGCATCGACGACCCGGTCGGCGGTCTGAGCCGGCACTTCGCGCCGCCCAGTCGCGGCGTCGCCCTTCCGAAGCTCATATCCGATCGCAACCACAACACCATCGCCTTCGAGTTCGACGCCGCTGGCACTCCCCTGGCGATCCGGCACTCAGGCGGCTACCACCTCACCCTCACCGTCGAAGAGGAACGCGTCACGGCGCTGCACCTGGCCCGAGCCGGTGAAGACGGCGCGGACCTGACGCTCAAGCGGTTCGGCTACACCGACGGTGCCCTCACCTCGGTGACCGACTCGTCCGGCTCGACAACGGAATTCGCCTACGACGAGCGCCTCCGCCCGGCGGCGTGGCGCGACTCCAACGGCAGCCGCTACACCTACACCTACGACGAACACGACCGCTGCATCGCCCAGGGCGGGGAGGACGGACACCTCTCCCACACCTTCTCGTACGACGGAACGGATCCCTCCTGGCCCGGCCGCGCGGTCACCGAGGTCACGTCTGCCGAGGGTGCCGTCTCGCGTTACGTGATCGACGAAGCGTGCCTGGTGGTCGCCGAGGTCGACGCCCTCGGAGGCATGACACGCAGCGAGTACGACGGCAGGCAGTTCCTGGTCGCGTCGACGGACCAGCTGGGGCACACCACACGCATCGTCAACAACGAGATGGGCCTGCCCGTCGCGGTCACCCGACCCGACGGCAGCGTCGTCAGGGCCGCCTACAACGATCTCCACCTGGCCACGGCCGTCGAGCTGCCGGACGGCGCCTCGTGGCGCTACACGTACGACGAACGGGGCAACTGCACGGCGATCACCGATCCGACGGGCGCCGCCGACCGGGCCGTCTACACGGAGACGGGACACCTCGCCGCGGTCGTCGACGCCCTCGGACACACGACACGGGTCCAGTGCGATGCCGCGGGGCTGCCCCTGCGGATCACGGACGCCGTCGGCGCCGAGGTGGTCTGGACCCGCGATGCCATGGGCCGGCCCGTGGAGATCGTCGACGAGGCGGGGCACTCCACCCGCTTCACCTGGTCTCCGGAAGGCCGGCTGCTCCGGCGGGCCGCCGCGGACGGCGGGGCCGAGACCTGGACCTACGACGGTGAGGGCAACTGCACCTCGCACACGGACCGGTCCGGCCACCTCTCCCGCTTCGAGTACACGCACTTCGACCTGCTCACGGCACGCGTCGCCCCCGACGGCACCCGGCACGAGTTCGCCTACGACTCCTCGCTGCGCCTCACCCGCGTCGTCAACCCCCTCGGCATGACATGGAGTTACGCCTACGACCAGGCGGACCGCCTCGTGTCGGAGACGGACTTCGACGGCCGCACGGTGACATACGAGCACGATGCCGCGGGGCGACTGGGCTCACGGACCGACGCCCTGGGCGAGACGGTGACGTTCGCGCGCGACGTGCTCGGCCGGATCGTCCGCAAGGACGCCGCCGGAGCCGTCACCGAGTTCACCCACGACGCCTCCGGCCGCCTCGTCCGCGCCGTGAGCCCGCAGTCCACGATGACCGTCGAACGCGACGCGCTCGGCCGGCCGCTCTCCGAGACCGTCGACGGACGCGTCCTCACCTTCACCTACGACGCCGCGGGACACCGGGTCGGGCGTACCACGCCGAGCGGTGCGGTGAGCACCCGCTCTCATGACGCCGCGGGCCGTCTGGTCAGGCTGGTCACGTCCGGCAGGGTGATCGACTTCGAGCGTTCCGCGACGGGCCGGGAGACGGCCAGGCGTTTCGGCGACCACGTCACGCTGGCCCACGCCTTCGACGAACTGGGCCGCCTCGTGGCACAGTCGGTGACCACGGGGGACGGTTCCCCGGTCCAGCAACGGGCCTACACGTATCGCGCCGACGGCAACCTGGTGGGTGTGCGGGACAGCGGCTCCGGTACGCGGGCCATGGAGCTGGACACGCTGGGCCGGGTCACCGCCGTCCGGGCCCAGGACTGGTCGGAGGCGTACGCGTACGACGCGGCGGGCAACCAGACCCATGCCGAATGGCCGGGGTCCCCCGCGAGCCCGGACGCCGCCGGGCCCCGCGATTACGCGGGTACGGCCGTCGTGGAGGCCGGCAGGTACCGCTACGGGCACGACGGCCGGGGCCGGATCGTCTCCCGGCAGCGCACCCGGCTGTCCCGCAAGCCGAGCACCTGGCACTACACCTGGGACGTCGAGGACCGCCTCACGGCCGTCGTCACGCCGGACGGCACCCGGTGGCGCTACCGGTACGACCCGCTGGGCCGCAGGACCGCCAAGCAACGCCTCGGCCCGGACGGCGAGACGGTGGTGGAGGAGACCGTCTTCACCTGGGACGGCAGCGCCCTGTGCGAACAGACGACCACCGAACCGGACGTCGCGCATCGGGTGACGCTCACCTGGGATCACCAGCGGCTGCATCCCGTCGCGCAGACCGAGCGGATCTCCGCGGCGGACGCACCTCAGGAAGAGATCGACTCCCGCTTCTTCTCCATCGTCACCGACCTGGTCGGCACGCCCACCGAACTCGTCGACGAGACCGGACGGATCGGCTGGCAGGCACGCAGAACCGTCTGGGGGACGACGGCCTGGGCCCCCGGCAGCACGACGTACACTCCGCTGCGTTTTCCGGGTCAGTACTTCGACCCGGAATCCGGACTTCATTACAACTACTTCCGCCATTACGATCCGGAGACCGGCCGGTACCTCACCGCGGATCCCCTCGGCCTCGCTCCGGCCCCCAACCCGCTGACCTACGTCACCAACCCTGACGTGTGGAGCGACCATCTGGGGCTCTCCCCGGAAGAATGCACGCAGTCCATCTTCAAGGCGCCGGGGCGGAAGCTGGGCGAGCAGCAGGAGAAATACGGGTACCGTGAGGCCGACTTCCCCGGCGATCCGGACGCTCCCGACTACATCTACCCCAACGGTAGGGTGTACTTCGCGAAGGAGCGGCACGTTGCCGAGAAATATGCGAAATCCTACGGCGAGGGCGTCATAGAGATAAAGATTCCGAAATCCGAGTACGCCGCCAAGTACGAGAAGTACGAGCGGAACTACGAAGGCGGACCGGAAAAGGAATTGGAGATCCCGAACAACGTGGTCGAAGATCTGAATCAATATCCGAGGGTGCGGCACAGGTGAGCGGCGAAGAGATGTGGGAAGCGGCGAAGCGGCGATACCCCCTGGGGAGTGCCGCCAGGGGCAGGGTGAAGGACCGGTTCCCGTTCGGGGTGTTCCTCGTACTCGACGACGCCCCGGGGGTCAACGGATTCGTCGACCTCCTGTCGTACAACCCCGACGGCACGATCAACGACCCGGAGGCTCCGCCCGTGCCGCTCCCCGAGGTCGGGGAGACCGTGGAGGGGACCGTGGCCATGCACGTGGACCGCGACCGGCAGATCCGGATCCGGGTCGGCGCCCCCTTCTGGGAGGCGTGACCGGGCCCGAAGACCCGGCCGCCGTCCGTTGCTCGGCGATTCCCCCGCCCGCCCCGACCGGCGTACCGATCTCGCGGGCACCTCGCCCCCGTGGGCCGTGGGCGTCCCACGGGGGTCGTCCGAGGTCCGGGAACAGCCGGCGGAGCTGTCGGCGAAGGGCGGTACGGTGCACCGCTTCGAGTCGCGGGCCCTGATGACGGTGCCGGGAACGTACCGCGCCCTCGCGCAGACCCCCGGGTTCCCGGGCTGCTTCGGCGGGAACCGGGACGCGGTGGTGGACTGCCTGGACGACCCGTGCGGCGCGGTCACCGGCGGAGTCGGCGTCGCGGGCGTCGATGGTGTCGCCTGCATCGTCCATGACCCCGGCCCGCCGCTGGAGACCGAGCACTTCCCGCTGTTCGTGTCGGTCCTGTGCCAGGGTGCCGACCGCGCATACCCGGCGGCGGACCCCGCAAAATGGCGCCGAGGCGCGGGACCGCCGGCCTTCTCAGAACCCGAGCCGCCGCAGCTGCTTCGGATCCCGCTGCCAGTCCTTGGCCACCTTCACGTGCAGGTCCAGGAAGACCGGGGTGCCGAGCAGGGCCTCGATCTGCTTGCGGGACTTGATGCCCACCTCCTTCAGGCGGGTGCCCTTGGGGCCGATGACGATGCCCTTCTGGCTGGGGCGCTCGATGTAGAGGTTGGCGTGGATGTCCAGGAGGGGCTTGTCGGCGGGGCGGTCCGGGCGCGGGAGCATCTCCTCGACGACGACGGCGATGGAGTGCGGCAGCTCGTCGCGGACGCCCTCCAGGGCCGCCTCGCGGATCAGTTCCGCGATCATGACCTGTTCGGGCTCGTCGGTGAGGTCGCCCTCGGGGTAGAGCGCCGGGCCCTCGGGCAGGAGCGGGACGAGGAGGTCGGCCAGCAGGTTCACCTGCTGGTCGCCGACCGCCGACACCGGCACGATCTCCGCCCACTCGAAGCCCAGCTCCCTGCCCAGCTGGTCGATGGCGATCAGCTGCTCGGCGAGGGCCTTGGAGTCGACCAGGTCGGTCTTGGTGACGATCGCGATCTTCGGGGTCTTGCGGATCCCGGCCAGCTCCTTGGCGATGAAGCGGTCGCCGGGGCCGATCCTCTCGTTCGCCGGCAGGCAGAAGCCGATCACGTCGACCTCGGCCCACGTCGTGCGCACGACGTCGTTGAGGCGCTCGCCGAGCAGCGTGCGCGGCTTGTGCAGCCCCGGGGTGTCGACCAGGATCAGCTGTGCGTCCGGCCGGTGCACGATGCCGCGCACCGTGTGCCGCGTGGTCTGCGGCTGGTTCGCGGTGATCGCCACCTTCTGCCCGACCAGAGCGTTCGTGAGGGTGGACTTGCCCGCGTTGGGGCGCCCGACGAAACAGGCGAAGCCCGCCCGGTGGACGGCCTCCGGCGATTCCGACGGCTCGGTTGACTGGCTGCGAACGCTCATGGCCCCCATTCTCCCTGATCCACGACACCCCGCCGCACCGTGAGAATTCGGTGACCCAGGGGTAACGAAACGTCACGGAAACACAGTCGTACGCAGCCGGAAACGCGTTCCGGTGAGTCTCTGACGAGCCCCCACGACGTTGGAGACGCCCGTGATCACCGCAGCCGCGCACGCAGACACCGGCGACACCGCCTGGCTGCTCGCCGCCACCGCCCTGGTCCTGCTGATGACCCCGGGCCTGGCCCTGTTCTACGGCGGCATGGTCCGCACCAAGAGCGTCCTCAACATGCTGATGATGAGCTTCGTGTCGATCGCGCTGGTGACGGTGGTGTGGCTGGCGGGCGGATACACGCTGGCCTTCGGCGAGGACGCCGGGGCGGGGCTGGTCGGCGACCTGGCGCACGCCGGGATGCGCGGGCTCGGCCCGGACAGCGTGCAGGGCACCGTCCCCACCCTGCTCTTCGCCACCTTCCAGCTCACCTTCGCGGTCATCACCGCCGCGCTGATCAGCGGTGCGGTCGCGGACCGGGCCAGGTTCGGGGCGTGGCTGGTGTTCGTGCCGGTGTGGGCACTGCTCGTATACGTTCCGGTGGCGCACTGGGTGTGGGGGCCGGGTGGCTGGATCCAGCACGGCCTCGGCGCCCTGGACTTCGCCGGCGGTCTCCCGGTCGAGATCACCTCCGGCGCCTCCGGCCTGGCGCTCTGCCTGGTCCTCGGGCCGCGGCTCGGGTTCAAGAAGGACGCGATGCGCCCGCACAACCTCCCGATGGTGGTCCTGGGCGCGGGTCTGCTCTGGTTCGGCTGGTTCGGCTTCAACGCGGGCAGCGCGCTCGGCGCCAACGGTCTCGCGGCCGCCGCCTTCCTGAACACCATGGCGGCCGGCTGCACGGGGCTGCTGGGCTGGCTCTTCGTCGAGCAGCGGCGCGACGGCCACCCGACCACCCTGGGCGCGGCCTCGGGCGCCGTCGCCGGCCTGGTCGCGATCACTCCGTCCTGCGGCTCGGTCTCACTGCTCGGCGCGCTCGCCGTCGGCCTCGCCGCGGGCGTGGTCTGCTCGTACGCGGTCTCCTGGAAGTTCCGGCTGAACTACGACGACTCGCTCGACGTCGTCGGCGTCCACCTGGTCGGCGGAGTCATCGGCACCCTCCTGATCGGCCTGTTCGCCGAGAAGGCCATGACCGGCGGCGCCGAGGGCCTGTTCTACGGCGGCGGGCTCGGCCAGCTCGGCAGGCAGGCGGTGGCGGTGGTGGCCGTGGCGGCGTACGCCTTCACCGTGACGTACGGCCTCGGCAGGCTGCTGGACCGGACGCTGGGCTTCCGGGCGAGCGAGGAGCAGGAGCACGCCGGTCTCGACCTGTCGGTGCACGCGGAGACGGCTTACGATCACGGGGTCCTGGGCCACGGTGCCCCGGTCGGCGCGTCCCTCCTCCCCTCCGCCCAGAAGGTCAAGAGCCAGCCATGAAGCTCGTCACCGCGATCGTCAAGCCCCACCGCCTCGACGCGGTGAAGACCGCCCTGCAGGAGATCGGGGTCCACGGCCTGACCGTGACCGAGGCCAGCGGGTACGGGCGGCAGCACGGCCACACCGAGGTGTACCGCGGTGCCGAGTACCGGGTCGACCTGGTCCCCAAGGTCCGGATCGAGGTCGTCGTCGAGGACGCCGACTCCGAGCCGGTGATCGAGGCGATCGTCAGGGCCGCGCGGACGGGGAAGATCGGGGACGGGAAGGTGTGGGCACTGCCGGTGGAGACGGTCGTCCGGGTGCGGACGGGCGAGCGCGGCCCCGACGCCCTCTGAGCAGCCCCCGCAGGCCACGGCCGCGGCGGCCCCGGCGGGCCCGTGCGAGCAGCACGCCGCCGGCCACCCCGGCGACGAAGGCCAGCCCCACCACCAGCCACGGCAGAGCGAGGAACGAGGCGCTCGCGGACTCCTCGGTGCCGGCCGCGCTGGCCGTCAACGTGACGTTCCCCCAGTCGAACTGGGGCGCGTTCCGCCAGGCTGCGGTGAGCCGCACCCGCTCCCCCGGCAGCAGCTCGGAAGGGACGCCGGTGAGGTCGCGGCTGAGCAGCGTACGGCCGAAGAGTCCCTCGGCCCGCAGCCGCACCTTGGGGTCCAGCGTGACGTTCCCCGTGTTGTGCAGGGTGTAGGAGACGGTGGCGGTGCTGTCGCCGAGGCCGGGCACGAGCGGCTGGTGGTGGGTGAGGTGCACGTTCTCGACGGCGACGGCCGGCAGCGTGGGCCCGCTCACCCGCAGGTAGACCCGGGCTCCGACGGCCCGCTGCACGCCGAGCGCGAGGGAGCCCGTCCCCGGGTCGACGCGTTCGTCCAGTGCCACGATCGCCCCCGGGTGGTCACCGGGTTCGGCGTCCCGGGGTACGTGCAGGGTGAAGGGGACGGTGACCGTCCCGTGCGGCGGCACGGTGACCCGCGCCCTGCCCGTCTTCGCCCAGGCGCCCACCCCCCGCATCCGCTCCTTCACCGTGCGGACGGCGAACCCGCCGTCCCGCGCGGTGTTGTAGGCGTCGGCCGCGTACAGCCGGAAGGTGAGCGGCTTGCCGGTCTTGTTGGCGACGGCCACCTTGTCGGTGATCTTCTGCCCGGGGTCGAGGGAGAGATAGAAGTACGGCCGCGCCGCGATCTTGGAGGCGACCGGGTAGACGGACCAGCTGCCGTTGTCGGCGGCGCGCGCGGGGCCCGCCGTGCCGAGGGGTCCGAGGACGCCGAGGAGCAGCAGACTCAGGAGGAGGACATACGGCTTGACGCGACGCATGGGTGCGGACCCCCGGTCGGAAGCGGTTCGGGCGGCGACCGGTCTCCCGTGATCCGAAAGTCCGGTCGCCACTGGGGTGTTGGCTCAGGTGAGCGTCAGGGTCAGGACTCCCGAGTACGACCCCGGCGGGGTGAACGCCGGTACGTCCAGGGAGAGTCCGGCGCCGACGGTGAACTCACCGCCGGTGACCGAGGCGTCCGGGGTCGACGCGAGGGTCGCTCCGGAACCGCCGACGGCCCCCGCGGAACCGGCCGCGCAGGCGCTCGGGCTGCCTGCCTTGGCCGCGCAGGACGGCGTCCAGCTCAGCTTCCCGGCATCGATCTTGGCGCCGGGACCGGTGAAGTCGGTGACCTTGCCGGTGAGCGACCAGCCGGCCGGACCGCCACGGAAGTCCTTGACGGTGACGGTCTGCAGGGCACCGGTGGACGCGCCGCCCTGACCGAAGTCGACCGACGACAGCGCGACGGAGTCCCCGGCCTGGGACATGGACAGGGTGCCCGCCTTGACGGTGGTCGTCAGCTTCTGGCTCCCGTCCGGCACCGGCGTGGTGTCGTTGACGACGTAGGCGGCCGGACCGGCCCCCGTCGTGTCGCTCCATGCACTGCCCTCGTACGCCACGATCCCGGTCGTCGTCCTGTCGTTGACGGTGATCGGGGCGCTGAAGGAACCGTCGGTGCCCGCGGTCGCGGTGGCCGTGTCGGCGGTCTGGCTGCTCCCGGACCGCCCGGCGAGCGTGACGGTCGCGCCGGGGGTGAAGTTCTGCCCGCTGACGGTCACGCTGTCACCGGGGTTCCCGGAGGCCGAACTCAGGCTGATGGCCCGGTTGTTGACCGGGGAGGTCGAGGTCGCCGTGACGGTCTCCGACACCGGGGCGGGCGGGTTGGTGACCGTGCAGGGGGTGTCCAGCTCCAGGATGTAGCTGGTGTGGATGTTGTAGTCGCCGGGCGAGAGGCTGATGGCGCCCGGCGAGGTGACGGTGAACGTGCCCGTCATGGAGAACGACGGGAAGGTCCCGTACCCGGGCACCGGGTCGTTCTTCTTCGGCCCGGTCACCGTGACGTCCCCGCTCTGCGCCCCGCCCAGCGTCACCTTCCCGGTCGGCGTCATGATGTCGGCCGGCAGGGCGAGGGCGGTGGGGTTGTTCGCGGCGGGTGTGACCACGGTGTAGGTCACCGTGACCGTGTCGCCGACCTTGGGCGTGGTGTCGTCCACCGAGATGCTCGCGGTGGTGGTGCCGTCGATCGGCGGGAGGCCCGCGACGGCGGGCGGGATGCAGTGCGTGGCGAAGTCGACGTTCGTTCCGGCGGCACCGGCCGGACAGGCCAGTGCGCCCCCCGTCGTGACCGCGAGCGCGGTCGCCCCGAACAGCGAGATCGAGCGCCACCGTCGGGATCTTCGTGACCTTGGGGGTGAACCCATGGAAGCCCCCTCCTGAGGGTTGCGGGCGCAGCGGCTCCTCTGCGCCGACAGGGGGCCATTGATGTGGAGGGCGCGTGAGAAGTCAATGGAGATGCCGCAGAAAACTGACGGTTCATCAGCTTCTGCGGCATCCGGAACGAACCAGTCAGCGTGCCCGGGATCAGAAGACGAACGGTCCGGGTGACTGGGCCGCGCTGGACGTGCAGGTGACGGTGATGCCGAAGATGACCATCTTCAGCGAGCCGCCGTGGAAGTCGAGGCTGTCACCGGCGGCGACGGTGCCGGGCAGCGGACCGACGGTGACGGCGCTGCCGGCGGCCATGGCCGGGTTCACGGTGCCGCTGAAGACGACGTTGCCGCCGTGCGAGTTGGCCATGGTGAGCGTGGAGGCGATGGAGTTCGCCGACAGGGCGAGCGGGGTGGTGATCGCGCTGGAGCTGAGGGTGAGGGTGGCCGCGGTACCGCTCTGGGTCGCGGTGAGGGTGGCCGCGCCGCCGCCGAAGATGCCGCAGCTGGCGGTGACGGCGGCGGTGGTCGGGGTGACGGCGGCGGCCGAGGGTGCGAAGGCCAGCGCCGTGGCGGCGAGGGCCCCCGCCGCGAGTGCCGCACCGGTGGTCAAGCGTTTCATGGAGATCGGGCTCCCTTCCCGTTACGTGGGAATGCCATGTGGGGATGGCGACCCCGGTCCGGGTGGATGCGGGCACACCGCGGGGCGCCGATTCCGGCGCCCCGCCCAGATCTGACGGTCCGTCGGAACTTACGGTCCCATTGATACGCGAGCGACACAGACCGACAAGGTTGAAATCTGGCCTACTGTCCGCGCCGCGGGTGCGGTTGGGTGCGGGGCTGGCCGCGCAGTTCCCCGCGCCCCTTCCGGGGCGTCAGCCGCAGCGCACCTTCAGGGGCGCGGGGAACTGCGCGGGCAACCATGCCGTCGCCGCACCCGCCACCGAGTCAAGCAACCCCGCCCCCGTCCCCGACGGAGTCAACGAGGTCAGGCCGGGACGGTCAGCCGTACCTCTCCGTCCGGCCCCGCCAGCAGCACCGGCGTCCCCGGCCCGCCGAGATCCCGCACCGCGGCCAGATCCCCCGCCTCGATCGCGTCCGCCCCGCTCACGACCGCCGCCGCCTCCAGGGACTCCGCCCCCGACGCCACCGCCATCGCCACCGCCGTCCGCAGCGCGCTCAGCTTCAGCGAGGCCAGGTCCACCGTGCCGGCCACGTACGTCCGGCCCGTCGAGTCCCGTACCGCCGCCCCCTCGGGCACCCCGTTGCGGGCCCGCGCCGAACGGGCCAGGGTGACGATCTTGCGGTCCTCGGGATCAAGCCCACTGCTCTCGGTCATGCCCCGAGCATACGAACAACCTGACCCGGTCAGACACTCCGGCCACCCGCTCCGACCGGTCCCGTCACGGCCGGTCCAGCCGCAGGCGCACCGCCCTCGGCAGGCCGGCCACGACGAGGTCGTACGAGTCCTCGATCAGTTCCTTCACGAGCCGCTCGGGAAGGCCGCCGTCCACGGTCACGGTGTTCCAGTGCCGCTTGTTCATGTGGTACCCCGGCGCGACCAGCCCCTCGTGCTCGTCACGGAGCCGCACCGCGTCCTCGGGGGCGCACTTGAGGTTGACCTTCAGCGGCCTCGCGTCGATCCAGCTCAGCGCGAACATCTTGCCGAGCACCTTGAAGACCGAGACGTCCGGGTTGAAGGGGAAGTCCTCCTCGGCCGCGTTGAAGGAGAGACAGAAGGCGCGGAGCTGGTCCGGGGTCACTCCGGGTCGTCCTCCGGGTCGTCGGGCACCGGTACCGGCTCCACCAGCACCGTCACGATCTTGTTGCGCCGGCCGGCGGCCGATTCCGCGGTGAGGGCCAGCCTGCGGCCGTCGGGGAGTTCGACCTGGGCGGAGGCACCCGCGATCGGCACCCTGCCGAGGGCTTTCGCGAGCAGCCCGCCGACGGTCTCCACGTCCTCGTCGTCGTACTCCTCCAGACCGTACAGCTCGCCGAGATCCGTGATGTCGAGGCGGGCGGTGACCCGGTGGCGGTCGTCGCCGAGGTCGGTGACGGGCGGGAGCTCGCGGTCGTACTCGTCGGTGATCTCGCCGACGATCTCCTCCAGGATGTCCTCGATGGTGACGATCCCGGCCGTGCCGCCGTACTCGTCGATGACGACGGCGACGTGGTTGCGTTCCTTCTGCATCTCGCGCAGCAGGTCGCCGGCGTTCTTGGTGTCGGGCACGAAGAACGCGGGCCGCATCGCGGTGGAGACCAGGTCGGACTCGGCGTCCCGGCTGATGTGCGTCTTGCGGACCAGGTCCTTGAGATACACGATGCCGACGATGTCGTCCTCGCTCTCCCCGGTGACGGGGATGCGCGAGAACCCGGAGCGCAGGGCCAGGGTGAGGGCCTGCCGGATGGTCTTGTACCGCTCGATGACGACGAGGTCGGTGCGCGGGACCATCACCTCCCGGACGAGGGTGTCGCCGAGTTCGAAGACCGAGTGCACCATCCGGCGCTCCTCGTCCTCGATCAGGGACTCCTTCTCCGCCAGGTCGACCAGGGCGCGCAGTTCGGCCTCGGAGGCGAACGGGCCGCGCCGGAAGCCCTTGCCCGGGGTGAGGGCGTTGCCGATGAGGATCAGCAGGTACGGGACCGGCCCCATGACGCGGGCCAGCGGCAGCAGGACGTAGGCGGCGGCCGTGGCCGTGTTCAGCGGGTGCTGGCGGCCGATGGTGCGCGGGGAGACGCCGACGGCGACGTACGACACGAGCACCATCACGCCGATCGCGGCGAGCAGCGCCTCCCAGGTGGCCGGGATCTCCTGGAGGCAGGCATAGGTGACCAGGGCCGCGGCGGCCATCTCGCAGGCGACCCGGACCAGCAGCGCCACGTTGAGGTAGCGGGTGGGGTCGGCGGCGATCTGGGCGAGCTTGGCGCTGCCGCGCCGCCCGGACTTCACGGCCTCCTCGGCGCGGAAGCTGGAGACGCGGGCGATGCCGGCCTCGGCGCAGGCGGCCAGCCATGCGACGACGACCAGGGCGATCGCTCCGGCGACGATCTGCGAACTCATACGAGGACGACCGCCCGGCTAGGAGACCGTCGGCGCCGGCGAGGGGCCGGTCAGGCCCTTCTCCCCCCGCCAGCCGTCCACGATGGCCGCCTGCAGACCGAACATCTCGGCCTTCTCGTCGGGCTCCTCGTGGTCGTAGCCGAGCAGGTGCAGCACTCCGTGGACGGTGAGCAGCTGGAGCTCCTCGTCCATGGAGTGCTGGGTGTCGGCCTCGGCACCCTGCTTGGCGGCGACCTCCGGGCAGAGCACGATGTCGCCGAGCAGCCCCTGCGGCGGCTCGTCCTCGTCCTTCGACGGCGGCCGCAGCTCGTCCATCGGGAAGGACATGACATCGGTCGGCCCGGGCAGGTCCATCCACTGGATGTGCAGCTGCTCCATGGCGTCGGCGTCCACGACGATCACCGAGAGTTCGGAGAGCGGGTGGATGCGCATCCGTGCGAGGGCGTAGCGGGCGATGTCGAGGATCGCCTGCTCGTCGACCTCGGTTCCGGACTCGTTGTTGACGTCGATCGACATGGCGCTGTGCTTGTCTACTTCCCCTTGTGCCCGGACTTCGAGCGGCCGCCCTGATGCGAGCCGTTCTCCGTGCCGTGCGTGCTGTCGTACTGCTCGTACGCGTCGACGATACGGCCCACCAGCTTGTGCCGTACGACATCGTGGGACGTCAGCCGGGAGAAGTGCACGTCCTCCACGCCCTCCAGGATGTCCTGCACCTGGCGCAGACCGGACTTGGTGCCGTTGGGCAGGTCGACCTGGGTGATGTCGCCCGTGATCACGATCTTCGATTCGAAGCCGAGCCGGGTCAGGAACATCTTCATCTGCTCGGGCGAGGTGTTCTGGGCCTCGTCGAGGATGATGAAGGCGTCGTTGAGGGTGCGGCCGCGCATGTAGGCGAGCGGTGCCACCTCGATGGTGCCGGCCGCCATCAGGCGCGGGATCGAGTCCGGGTCGAGCATGTCGTGCAGCGCGTCGTACAGCGGCCGCAGGTAGGGGTCGATCTTCTCGTAGAGCGTGCCCGGCAGGAAGCCCAGCCGCTCGCCCGCCTCGACCGCGGGCCGGGTCAGGATGATGCGGTTGACCTGCTTGGACTGCAGGGCCTGCACCGCCTTGGCCATGGCCAGGTAGGTCTTGCCGGTACCGGCGGGGCCGATCCCGAAGACGATCGTGTGCTTGTCGATCGCGTCGACGTACCGCTTCTGGTTGAGGGTCTTGGGGCGGATGGTGCGACCGCGCGAGGACAGGATGTTCTGTGTCAGAACCTGGGCCGGGGTCTCCTCCGGGCCCTCCCCGTTCTCACTCGCCCGCAGCATGGCGATCGAGCGTTCCACTGCGTCCTCCGTCATCGGCTGTCCGGTGCGGAGCACCAGCATCATCTCGTCGAACAGGCGCTGGACGATGGCGACTTCACGGGCATCGCCGACCGCGCTGATCTCATTGCCCCGGACATGGATGTCGGCCGCCGGGAAGGCCTTCTCGATCACGCGCAGCAGGGAGTCGCCGGATCCCAGCACGGTGACCATCGGGTGCTGGGCGGGAACCTCGAACTGAGCTCGGGCCTGCTGCTGCGCGGGAGTGTGAGCTGTGGGTGTCTGAGTCATGGGCCGGCGCTTAAGGCCTGCGGTTCCTCCTCATCACGGCCGCGTAGCTGAGGGCGGCCTCGCGATACCAAGCGTACGACGCCGGGGTGACAACGCCGTAGGCCTTTTCACAGCGGAAGGCGCCCCTGTTGCAGCCGTGAGCCCTGCATGCGCTCCGGTGCGCCGGGGCAGAATCCGGGCCGTCACCGCCACGCGTGGCCGGGGGCCGCGTTCGCTCCGCGCCACCTGTCCGCCCAGAAAGCAGGTAGCCGTGCTGCTGCGTCTGCCCACGTCGGTCTCCGAGGCCCGGGAATGCCTGTCCGAGGGCGCGATACCCGTCGGCGGTGCGACCCTCGTCTGGGCCGTCTGGCAACGGGACGGTTTCCCGGAACAGGCGGTGTCCCTGCGGAAGGTGCCGCAGGCGACGGCGATCGGGGACGGCGTGCTGGGGGGCGCGGTGCTGCTGCACCAGGTGGACGACCGGGTTCCGGAGGTGCTGCGGACGGCGGCCAAGGGGGTCGGCACGGGCTCGGTGCGCCGGGCGGCGACGGTCGGCGGGAACATCGCCGGGTCGAGCCTGCGGGATCTGCTGCCGGCGGCGATCGTGCTGGACGCGTGGGCCGAGGTGCTCACGGCGGACGGGGTGCACGAGGTGGACCTGGCCGAGCTGGAGGCCAAGGCGCCGGTGCTGCTGGCGCTGCGCTGGCGGGAGCCGGTGCGGGGCGTGTACGCGAAGGTCGCGGACCCGGCGGGCGGGGAGGTGCCGACGATCGTCGCGGCGGGGGTGGACACGGAGGGTGTGCTGAGGGTCGCGGTGCGGGAGGGCTACGAGTTGAGCCGCGGGAGCGTGGACGCCCAGGGGGGCGGGGTGGAGGAGCTGTTCGCCGGGGCGCTGGCGGGGGTGTCGCAGGGGGGACGGCCGTTCGTGCGGGAGCAGGTCGCGAGAGTGACCGGGGGATAGACGGGGGTGGTCCGGTCCGTCGTCGGCGGCGGGCCGGTGGGGGCTTGTCGCGCCGCTGAGGGGGCGTGGGGCGTGGGGAACCGCGCGAGCAACCACGGCGACGGCGCACCCGCCCCGGCCCACTGGCGCCCGCACGGCCGTCACGCCGAGCGGCCGAACCCGATCGTCGGCACCGCCCTCCGCAGCGGCCACGGCCTGACCTGGTCCTCCTCAGGTACCAGGCCCTCCAGGAACGCGTACCGCCGTAGCGCCGCGGGGTCCTGGCCGGCCACCGACTGGACCTTCCGCCACCACGCCCCGATCTCGGACCAGCCGGGCGCGGACAGCGAGCCGCCGAACTCCTGGACGGAGAGCGCCGCCGTGAGGCCGGCGAAGGCGAGGCGGTCGGCCAGCGGCCAGTCGGCGAGCGTGCCGGTGACGAACCCGGCGACGAAGACGTCACCCGCGCCGGTCGGGTCGAGGGCCTCCACGGCGATCGCCGGGACCTCGGCAAACTCCCCGGTCCGCCCGTCGACCGCGTAGGCGCCCTCCGCCCCGAGGGTGACGACGGCCAGGGGCACGTACCGCGTGAGGGCATGGGCCGCGGCCCGCGGGCAGTCGGCGCCGGTGTACCGCATCGCCTCCTGCGCGTTCGGCAGGAACGCCTCGCAGTGCTCCAGGTCGGCGAGGCTCGCCAGGTCCCACGCCCCGGTGTCGTCCCAGCCGACGTCGGCGAAGATCCGGGTGCCCTCGGCGGCGGCCCTGGCGATCCAGGGGTTGCGGGTGCCGGGCGTGAGGGAGGCGACGGCGGCACGCGCGTGGGCCGGGTGGCCGGGGGCGTTCTGCTGCCGGAACAGGGTGTCGGCGGGCGGCTCGTGGCCGTGCGAGACCATGGTCCGCTCGCCCTCGTAGGCCATGGAGACGGTGACCGGCGAGTGCCAGCCGCGCACGGTCCGCGACGGGGAGAGGTCGATGCCCTCGCCCTGTTCGAGGGCGTCCCAGCAGTACTCGCCGTAGTGGTCGTCGCCGAAGGCCGCGGCGAGCGAGGTCTTCAGGCCGAGCCGGGCGAGGGCGGTGGCCATGTTGGCGATGCCGCCGGGGCTGGAGCCCATGCCGCGGGCCCAGGACTCGGTGCCGCGCACGGGCGCGGAGTGCAGGCCGGTGAAGACGATGTCGAGGAAGACGGTGCCGGTGAGGTAGACGTCCCAGGGTGGATCGCCGGGCGCGCGCAGGCCGGCCAGCGGGTCGACCTGCGCGGCGCAGTGCGCGGTCGTTGCTCCTCTGTCGTCGTCGAGGTACTCCGGTTCCTCTCCGGCGAACGCGTTGGACGCGGTCACGGTGCGCTCCCTGGACGTGGTGCGGATCCGGCCAGTCTGCACCATGTCGGGACGGCGGCGACGGCTCTCGCCGCGGGACCGCCCGGCCGTGGCCGCCCAGCCGGCGCGGCCCCGCCCGCCCAAGGACCCCGCCCGCCCCGGGGGGACAACGGACGCCCCCCCCAGGTCGAGTACCGCGGGCAGCACGCCCCAG
>NZ_JBHZAN010000070.1:0-16226 GCF_042754285.1 Streptomyces sp. NPDC059224 | reverse complement strand
GGTGGTGTTCGGGGGGGTGTGCGTGTGGGTGGGGGTCTTCGGGGCTTTGGGCCATTGGTGGGGCGGGGGGGCCGGGCTCTCGGCGGGGGCGCCCGGGGCGGGGGGGGCGGTGCGGGCGGGCCACGGCCGGCACGAGGACCCGGCCGTCCCCGGGGTTCACAGGGACGCCCCCACGAGGTCGAGTCCGGCGGTCAGCAGGCCCCTGAGGTCGGCGAGGTGGGCGGCACGGGGGTCGGTGAGCGGGGCGCGCACGGGACCCACCGGGCGGCCGCGCAGCCGGGCCGCCGCCTTCACCAGCGACACCGCGTATCCGGGCACCCGGTCGCGCAGTTCGACGAACGGCACGTAGAAGTCGCGCAGCAGCTTGTCGACCGTGCCGTGGTCGCCGGCGCCGAGGGCGGCGAAGAAGGCGTCGGCGATCTCGGGGGCGAAGGCGTGCACGGCGGAGGAGTAGGCGGGGACGCCGACGGCGGCGTAGGCCCGGGCCTGGATCTCGGCGGTGGCGGCGCCGTTGAAGAAGAGGAAGCCCTCCGGGGCGGCGAGGGTGAGCCGCTGGAGCCGGTCCAGGTCGCTGTGCCCGTCCTTGAGTCCGACGACGCCGGGGATACGGGCGATGCGCGTCAGCGCGTCGGCCGTGAAGGCGACCTGGCCGCGCTGGTAGGCGATGAGCGGGAGCGGCGTGCGGGCCGCGATCTCCTCCAGCTGCGCGACCAGGCCGTCCTGCGGGGCGGCGACGAGATAGTGCGGCAGCACGAGCAGGGCGTCGGCCCCGGCCTCCTCGGCGGCCCGGGCGAACCGCACGGCCTGCGCCCAGCCGTATCCCACGCCGGCGACCACCGGCACCCGCCCGGCCGCCTCCTCGACGGCGACGGCCACGACCTGCCGGTACTCGTCCTCGTCCAGCGAGAAGAACTCGCCCGTCCCGCAGGCCGGGAAGAGCGCACCGGGCCCGGCGGCCAGCTGCCCGCCGACGTACTCCCGGAATCCGTCCAGATCCAGGGACCCGTCGGCGTGGAAGGCGGTGAGCGGGAACGACAGCACCCCGCCCGCCATCCCCTCCCGCAGCCTCCGCACCACACCCTCCGGCCGTCCGGCCACGAAATTCATCTCCCCATGTAGATGCCGTCCATGTATAAAAACCAAGACTAGATATGCGAACACCCCCCGTCAACGGCGCACCCCGTCCCCGTGCCTCTACGATCTGCACATGTCCGAGACAGCAGGCGTCCGCGAGGTGAAGTCCGCGGCGCGCACGGTGGAGCTGCTGGAGCTCCTCGCGGCCCGCGGCGACCGCCCGGCCCGCCTCCAGGAACTCGCGGACGAACTCGGTGTCCCGCGCAGCTCGATGTACGCCCTGCTCCAGACCCTCGTCACCAGGGGCTGGGTGCGCACCGACACGACCGGCTCCCTCTACGGCGTCGGCATCCGCACCCTGCTGACCGGCACGAACTACCTGGACTCCGACCCACGCGTCCGCCTCGTCCGCCCGTACCTGGACGAGGCGTCGCAGAAGCTGGGCGAGACCGTCCACCTGGCCCGCCTGGACGGCCCGGACGTGGCCTACCTGGCGACCCGGGAGTCACACGCGTACCTGCGCACGATCAGCAGGGTGGGCCGACGGCTGCCCGCCCACGCGGGCGCCCTCGGCAAGGCGCTCCTGGCCGAACGCCCCGTGGAGGAGCTCCCCGCGGGTCCGTACGAGCCCCTGACCCCCCGCACCCGCACCACACGGGACGCGCTGGCCGCCGACCTCGCCGGGATCCGCGCCCGCGGCTACGCGGTCGACCGCGAGGAAGGCGTCACGGGCATCGCCGGCTTCGGCTTCGCCCTGCGCTACGACACCCCGGCCCAGGACGCGATCAGCTGCTCGGTGCCGGTGACCCGCCTGACACCGGACCACGAGGCGGAGATCGTGACGGTGATGAGGGAGACCCGGGCGAGGATCGAGGCGGCGACACCCCCCGGCGGCACGGTCAACTGGCGCTGACCACAAGGGGTACCGGGCCGTACCTCTCAGCGGCTCCGCCCCGTGGGGGGCGACGGGCGGCGCCGTGTCCGCGGCAGCCGGGCCCCACGGCGCGCGGCGCTCCTACCCCTTTGCCCAGCCCCCAAACAGGACATGACCCACATCACACCACCCGCCCTTCTTCCGCCCTCCTCCCACTTGATACAAATTGCCCGCGCGTTCCTGTCCGTCGACGGCCTGCGCCCAACCCCCCCTCCTCCGTCGGTCCTTTCGCATGCCCTGGGAACGCCCGTGTCCGCCCGCACCACCCCCTGGCCCCTCGTCGCCCTTTTCACGGCCGGGTACCTCGCCCCCTACCTGCTCCCGACCACCGTCGGCAGGCTCGACTCGGGGCTCCCCGTCTCCGCCACCGAGGCAGGCGCCATCGGCAGCGCCCTGCTGCTGAGTTCCGCGGCCGCCGGCTTCCTGCTGGCGTCCCGGGTGGACCGCGCCGGCCCCCGCGCCCTCGCCCGCGCCGGCCTGCTCCTCGCCGTCCTCGGCTACGGTGGCGCCGCCCTCACCGGCCACGTCCCGGCCGTCGTGGCCGGCGCGATCGCCGGCGGCTTCGGCTCCGGCACGGTCACCGCGGTGGCCGCCACCGGCATCGCCGCACAGCGCGACCCGCACCGCACCACCACCCTCGGCCTGCTGGGGGTCTCCGCCCTCGCGGCGGCGGTCTACCTGACGGTCCCGCACCTCGGTCCCGGCCATGCGCAGCCCCTGGCCGCGATCGCGCTCACGGCACTCGCGGTCTGGCCGCTCACCGCCCGCCTGTCGCCCCGCACCGCCCCGGCGCTGCCCCGCACCGCGCCCGGCTCCCGGCTCCCGCACCTGCGCTCGGGTCTGCTGCTGGCCGCGGCGATGCCCTGCTGGTCGGCCGTACAGAACGCGCTGTGGGGCGTGAGCGGCCGGATCGGTCTGACCCAGGCGCACCTGAGCGAGGTGACCGTGGGCGTGGTGTTCGCGGTGGCGCTCGGCGCAGGTCTGCTCGGTGTGGTCGGGGCGGGCGCGCTCGGCCCCCGGCTCGGGCAGGCCCTGCCGATCGGCCTCGGCACGGTGCTGATCGCCGGCTGTGTCGCGCTCAGCGCGTCCGCCACCGGCCTGACGGCGTTCGCGTCCGGCGAGATCGCCTGGAACCTGCTCTACCCGGTCGTCCTGTCGTACGTCATCGGCCTGGCCGCGTCCCTGGACCCGCGCGGACGCTGGGCGGTCCTGGTCGGCTCGGCGTCGTCGCTGGGCACCGCCGTCGGCCCGATGACCGGCAGCCTGCTGTCGGCCGAGGCCGGTTTCCCGGTGATGGGGACGGTCCTGGCGGCGGGCCTGCTGGCGATCGCGGTCCCGCTGACGGCGGTGGCACTGCGGCCCAGGACCACCACCGTCACGGCCGCCTGCCCGGCGCTCACCGACGAGACGGTACGCCTGGACGTCGCCGCCTAGGGCCTGGTGCCGAACTCGTAGGCGTCCACCTCGGCCAGGTACCGGGCCCGCAGTTCCTCGTCGTCGTCCAGGAAGGAGGCGAGGAAGGAGTTGCGGGCCAGCTGCCGCATCTGCTCCCGGGACAGGCCCAGGGCGTCGCGCACGGCGTGGTAGTTGTCGGCGACGTAACCGCCGAAGTAGGCCGGGTCGTCGGAGTTGACCGTGCACAGCAGGCCCGCGTCGAGCATCGCCGGCAGCGGGTGCTCGGCGAGCACGTCGACCGCGCGCAGCCGGACGTTCGACAGCGGGCACAGCGTCAGCGGGATCCGCTCCCGCACCAGACGGGCGACCAGGTCCGGATCCTCCATGCAGCGCAGCCCGTGGTCGACGCGCTCCACCCCGAGCAGGTCCAGCGCCTCGGTGATGTAGGCGGGCGGCCCCTCCTCACCGGCGTGCGCCACGCGCCGCAGCCCGAGGCCGGCGGCCGTCTCGTACACCTCGCGGAACTTGGCCGGCGGGTGCCCGGCCTCGGCCGAGTCCAGCCCGACGCCGATGATCCGGTCCAGGTGGGGCCGCGCTGCCTGGAGCGTCTCCAGTGCCGAGTCGGCGGACTCGTCGCGCAGGAAGCACATGATCAGCCGGGTGGACATCCCGTGGTTCTCGACGCTGGTGCCGAGCGCCCGCCACAGCCCCTCGACGACCGTGCCCATGGGCACGCCCCGCGCGATGTGCGCCTGCGGGTCGAAGAAGATCTCGGCGTGCCGCACGCCCTGGGCGGCGGCCCGGGTCAGATAGGCGTTGGCGAGGTCCTCGAAGTCCTGCTCGGTACGCAGGACGGTCATCAGCTCGTAGTACAGGTTCAGGAAGGACTGGAGATCCTTGAACAGGTAGGCCTCGCGGAGGCTCTCGGCGTCCGCGTACGGCAGCACGACACCGTTGCGCTCGGCAAGCCGGAACGCCAGCTCCGGTTCCAGAGTGCCTTCGATGTGGAGGTGCAGTTCAGCTTTGGGGAGGGGCATCAAAGCATCGTACGGCCGCTTCACCTGCGCTTCGGAACCGGCACTCGGAGCAAGTCGTAGGCGACGGTCAGCTCTCCCCCGAAGCCGGCGGCCCGCGCCTGCCGCTCGAACTCCTCGGGTTGCGGGTAGCGCTGGCTGAAGTGGGTCAGCACGAGGTGCCGTACCCCCGCGTCCCGCGCGACGGCCGCCGCCTGCCCGGCGGTCAGATGGCCGTGCTCCGCGGCCAGCGCAGCGTCCTCGTCGAGGAACGTGGACTCGATGACGAGCAGGTCGCAGTCCTCGGCGAGCGCGTACACGCCCTCGCAGAGCCGGGTGTCCATCACGAACGCGAACCGCTGCCCGCGGCGCACCTCGCTGACCTGGTCCAGGGTGACGTCCCCGAGGACGCCGTCGCGCTGGAGACGGCCGACGTCCGGGCCCTTGACGCCGTGCGCGGCGAGCCGGTCGGGCAGCATGCGGCGGCCGTCGGGCTCGACGAGCCGGTAGCCGTAGGACTCGACCGGGTGGGAGAGCTTCCTCGCCTGGAGCGTGTACGACGGGGTGACGGCGAGGTCGCCGTCCGCGTCGACCGGGGCCTCGGTGATGCCGACGGTCTCCCGGTAGGCGGTGGCGTACCGGAGCCGGTCGAAGAAGCGCCGGCCGGAGTTCGGGTAGTGCGCGGTGACCGGGTGCGGGACCTTGTCGAGGTTGATCCGCTGGATGACCCCGGCCAGGCCGAGACAGTGGTCGCCGTGGAAGTGGGTGACGCAGATCCGGTTGAGGTCGTGCGCGGCGGCCCCGGCCCGCAGCATCTGCCGCTGGGTTCCCTCGCCGGGGTCGAAGAGGATGCCCTCGCCGTCCCAGCGCAGCAGGTAGCCGTTGTGGTTGCGGTGCCGGGTGGGGACCTGGCTGGCGGTGCCGAGGACCACGAGTTCACGTACGGACACGGCTGCCTACCCGGGTGGCCACTGCAGGCCACGGCCACCGAGGACGTGCGCGTGGGCGTGCCAGACGGTCTGGCCCGCGCCGCTGCCGGTGTTGAAGACGATCCGGTAGCTCTCCAGCTTGTCCTCGCCGGCGACGGCCTGCGCCTCGCGCAGTATGTCGGCGGCCACGGCGGGTTCGCCCGCGGCGAGTTCGGCCGCGTCCCGGTAGTGGACCTTGGGGATCACCAGGACGTGGGTGGGCGCCTGGGGGTTGATGTCCCGGAAGGCGACGGTGGTGTCCGTCTCCCGGACGATCGTCGCGGGGACGTGGCCTGCGACGATCCTGCAGAACAGGCAGTCGTCCTGGGGTTCCCCTGCCATGCGGATTCCTTCCTGGGCACCGTGGTCGATCTTCCGGGGCATCGTATCGCCGTCGGGTACGCACCACGCGGGGCTGGGCGCGCCCGCGGCGCAGCCGCACACCGGCACGGCCCGGCCACCCTCACGCGGGCAGCGTGGGCGGAGTCTTCGCGGGCGTCGTCTCCAGCGTCTCCAGCGCGATCCGTACCGCCTCGTCCAGCTGCGGGTCCCTGCCCGCGGCCCAGTCCTGCGGGGTCTGGACGACCTCCACGTCCGGGTCGACGCCGTGGTTCTCCACGCCCCAGCCGTAGCCCTCCAGCCAGAACGCGTACTTCGGCTGGGTGACCAGCGTGCCGTCGACCAGCCGGTAGCGGCTGTCGATGCCGATCACACCGCCCCAGGTGCGGGTGCCGACCACCGGACCGATGCCCAGCGCCTTGATCGCCGCGTTGACGATGTCCCCGTCCGAGCCGGAGAACTCGTTGGCGACGACGACCACCGGGCCGCGGGGCGCGTCCCTCGGATAGCTGAACGGGCGCATGCCGCGCGGCAGGTCCCAGCCGACGATCCGGCGGGCCAGTTTCTCCACGACGAGCTGCGAGGTGTGCCCGCCGCGGTTCTCCCGCACGTCCACGACGATGCCCTCGCGGGCCATCTCGACACTCAGGTCACGGTGGATCTGCGCCCAGCCCGGTGCCTGCATGTCCGGCACGTGGAGATAGCCCAGCCGGCCCCCGGACAGCTCGTGCACACGGGCCCGCCGGCCGGCCACCCACGCGTGGTAGCGCAGCGGTTCCTCGTCCGCGACCGGCACGACGACGGGGTGGCGCAGCTCGCCGCCGCCCGCGGGGGACACGGTCAGCTCGACGGCCTTGCCGGCGGTGCCGACCAGGAGCGGGCCGGGTCCGGTGACCGGGTCCACGCTCCGTCCCGCCACGGCCACGATCGCGTCGCCGGGACGGACCGCGACGCCGGGCGCGGCGAGCGGGGAACGGGCGCCGGGGTCGGAGGTCTCGGCGGGCAGGATCCGGTCGATGCGCCAGCTGCCGTCCGGATGACGGGAGATGTCGGCGCCGAGCAGACCCTGCCGGGACCCGCCCCCGTGGCCGCCGCGCGGGGTGACGTAGGCGTGCGAGGTGCCCAGTTCGCCCTGGACCTCCCAGAGCAGGTCGACCAGGTCGTCGTGGGTGGCGACGTGCTCGACGAGCGGCCGGTATCGGTCCAGGACGCCGTCCCAGTCGACGCCGCCGAGGTCCGGCCGCCAGAACTGGTCCCGCATGATGCGGCCGGTCTCGTCGAACATCTGCCGCCACTCGGCGGCCGGATCGAGGGTCTGGCGGACCCGGGACAGGTCGACGGTGATGTTGGTGTCGCTCTCGTCGTCGCCCGAGGCACGGCGGTCGCTGGGTACGACCTTGAGCTTGCCGTCGGTCCACAGCAGGACGCGTTTGCCGTCGCCGCTGACCTCGAAGTGGTCGGCGTCGGAGGAGAGGTACTCGATGCGCTGCTGGGCGAGGTCGTAGCGCTCCAGCTCGGACTTGGGGTCGGGGTCCTCCGGGTGGGCGCGGGAGGCGCCGAGCACGCCGCGCACCGGGTGGCGCAGCCACAAAACGCCGTCCTTGGCGGCACGCAGCCCGGAGTAGCGGCCGGCCTCGACGGGGAAGGGCACGATCCGGTCGGCGAGGCCCTCCAGGTCGATCCGGGTGGCCGGGGTGCCCTCGGCGTCCGGGGTCTCGTCCTTGTCGGGCGTCTCGAAGGGGCGGCCGTGCCGTTGCGGGCCGAACGGCGAGGGGGTGGTCGCGGCCAGGGTGATCAGGTGCGGCCGGTCGCCGACCACGAAGGCCAGGTCGAAGACGTGCTCGTCGTAGACCGGGTCGAAGGAGCGGGTGGAGAGGAAGGCGAGGTGCTTGCCGTCGCGGGTGAAGGCGGGGGCGTAGTCCTGGAAGCGCAGCGGGGTCGCCTCGGTGACCGTGAGGTCGGTGGTGTGGGCGATGCGGAGCTGGGCGAGCCCGCCGGCTCCCGGGTGGGACCAGGCCAGCCAGCCGGAGTCCGGCGAGAAGGCGAGCCCGCTGACGTCGCCGTCCTCGCTGCGGTCGACCTCGCGCACCTCGCCGGTCTCGCGCTCGACGAGGAGGAGCCGTCCGTCGTGCGCGGCGACCGCGACGCGGCTCCCGTCGGGGGCGACGGCGAGGTCCAGGACCCGGCCGAGCTGTCCGGCGGCGAGCCGGCGCGGGGTGGAGCCGGGCACCGGACCGGTGGCGGGCGCGAACTCCAGGGCGTCGTCGCCCTCGGCGTCCGTCACCCACACCACCCACTCCTCCGCGTCCGCGCGGAAGGTGACGGGCAGCCGGGCACGCACTCCGGGCTGGGCGGCCAGCGCCCGGGCCGGACCCGACCGGTGGGTCACCCAGTGCACACCGCCGCGCACCAGGACGGCGCTGCCGCGCGCGGTGTGGTCGGGCGAGGCGGCACCGAACCAGCGGGCCGCGTTGACCGGGCGCGGCCGACGGTCCACCCGGGCCCCGCCCAGCCGGATGTCCAGCCGGCGCGGCTCGGACCCCTCCAGGTCGTCGAGGAGCCAGAGTTCACCGGCCGAGGCGTAGACGACCCGGGTGCCGTCACCGGCCGCGTGCCGGGCGTAGAAACCGTCGAGAGGGGTGTGCCGGCGCAGGTCGGAACCGTCGGCGAGGGAGGAGTACAGCGCGCCCGTCCCCTCGTGGTCGGAGAGGAAGGCGATCCGGTCCCCGGCCCACACGGGGTGTTCGAGGTTCCCGTCCAGCTCCTCGTGCAGCCGGACGAACTCCCCCGCGCCTTCGCCGTCGCCGGCGCCCCGGTCGATCCACAGCTTGCCCGCCGTACCGCCCCGGTACCGCTTCCACCAGGCAGCCTCCCGCCCCATCGGCGCGGACAGCAGAACGGTGTGCGGTCCGAGGGCGACATGGCCGACCGGGCCGTAGGGCAGAACCGTGGACGGGCCGCCGTCGAGCGGGACGGTCCGGGCCCAGCTGCGCCGGAGGCTGGACTGGCCGTAGGTGCTGATCGCGAGGACCTGTCCGTCGGCGGTCCAGCCGCGCACCTGGGTGCGGGAACTCCCCCAGTGCGTCAGGCGGGTGGCGGAACCGCCGTCGACGGGGGCGGTGTGGATCTCGGGGGCGCCGTCACGGGTGGAGGTCCAGGCGACCGTGGTCCCGTCGGGTGAGATGCGCGGCAGCGTCACGGGGACGTTGTCGGCGCTGACCCGCCAGGCCCGGCCGCCGTCCAGGGGCGCGAGCCACACGTCGTCCTCGGCGGTGAAGGCGACCAGGTCGCCGTGGACATGGGGAAATCGGAGGTAGGAACGCTGTCCTGTCGCTGCACCCTTGGTCACCCGCTCAGCCTATGCATCGCGGCACGATCGCGGCGGCCGATTTCGATCACTTGCCCTGGACCGGCCGGCACTTGGGGTCGCTCTGGCACCAGACGGTCCGTGTCACGGTCACGGTGGGGCCCGGCTGCTGCCCGTAGGTGGGCGGCCGGTAGGTGCTGTACGCCGGCCCGGGCGTGGCGTCGCAGTCGCCGAGGCCGTCGACCCGGAACCATTCCTTGCCGCCCACCTTCGCGACGAGGTTCCCGCGCACGCAGGCGCCGCTGACCGCCTTGGTGACCCGTCCGGTGACGGTGATGTCCCGGCCGTCCCTGGTCCGGCCCCGGCAGTCCACGGAGACGACGGTGGTCTCGGACGCCGAGGGCGTCCCCCGGGCCGCGGAGCCGTAGTTGCCGGTGCAGGTGAGCCAACTGACGTCGACGTGCTGCCGTTTCAGCTCGGCGGTGGCGGTCCGGTCGGTGGTGTACGCGACGGTCGCGGTGTTCAGGTCGGTCGGCTGACAGCCCACCGCGCCGCCCACGGCGATCACGGCGAGCCCCGCCACGGCCGCCACCCTGGTCATGCGCGGACGTCGCCGAAGCGGCCTCGATGCCCCCATGGAGGGCAGCCTGCCACCGTCCCGCCCGTGACGGTAGGGGGCGTGCGGCCACTCACGTGTTCGGAGGGGTCCCCCTTCCGGTCTCCCGCCCGGTCCCTCTTCCGGTCCCGCCGCCGGTCTCCCGGCGCCTGGGCCCGCGGCTGCTCAGGTGCGCAGCAGGAGCCATTCCTGAAGCTCCACCAGGTTGCCCTCCGGGTCCTTGAGGTGGGCGACGCGCATGCGTTCCGTCATCGGCGCCGGCCCGTGCACCAGGACCGCGCCGCGCGCGGCGATCTGCTCGCAGTAGGCGTCCAGGTCGTCGACGCGCAGCACCACCAGTGAACGGTGCCCGGTCGCGACGTCCCCCAACTCGCCCAGCACCGCGGCCATCACGGCCCGGTCCTGCAGGGCTATCCCCGCGGACCCGGCGTGCGGACTGAACTTCTCGTAGGGGCCCTCGCTCGCCCCCGACTGCGGTTTCAGCCCGAGCACCTCGGCGTAGAAGCGGTAGCAGGCGGCGAAGTCGGAGACCAGAAGCCGGACCTGGGCGAGTTCCACGGCGTGCTCCCCCTGTGGTGTCGTACGGGTCAGGACCACCGGCCGGTACGGCCCAGGAGCAGGGCCGCGGCCGCGGTCCCGGCGGTCGATGTCCGCATCACGGTAGGCCCCAGGGTGCAGGCCCTGGCACCCGCCTCCTCGAAGAGCGCCACCTCGTCCCGGGCCACGCCCCCCTCGGGCCCGACGACCAGCACGATCTCGCCGTCGGCGGGCAGCGGGACGGTGGCCAGCGGCTCGCTGCCGTGCTCGAAGTCGGAGTGGAGCACGGCGGCCAGGGCCGCGCCGCCGAGCAGCGCGGCGACCTGCTTGGTGGTCACCGTGTCCGCGACCTCCGGGAAGCGCACCCGGCGGGACTGCTTGCCGGCCTCGCGGGCGGTGGCCCGCCACTTCGCGAGGGCCTTCAGACCCCGGTCGCCCTTCCACTGGGTGATGCAGCGGGCGGCCTGCCAGGGCACGATCCGGTCGACGCCCACCTCGGTCATGGTCTCCACGGCGACCTCGCCGCGGTCCCCCTTGGGCAGGGCCTGGACCACGGTGATGCGGGGCCGCGGGAGGGGTTCCTCGTGGAGGGACTCCAGGTCCGTCACGACGAGCCGGTCCTTGCCCTCGGCGGCTTTGACGACCCCCTCGCTCCAGCGACCGCGTCCGTCGGTGAGGATGACGTCCTCACCGGGCCGCAGCCGCTTCACGGAGACGGCGTGCCGGCCCTCGGGCCCGTCCAGGACGACCTCGCCGCCGGAGAAGTCGGGCACCACCAGCGGGTCGAGCACGAACACCGGGGCGGTCATCGCCCGGTCCCCGCGGCGCCCGCGCGGCCGCCGTCGCCCTCGCCCTCGCCCTCGGCCTTGGCCTTGGCCTTCGCCGACAACGCTGTCGACGCTGCGGCGAGTTCCTCCGCGAGGACCTCCACCAGCCGGCCCGCGGGCAGCTCCCTGGTCATCCGGTGTCCCTGTCCGGCCCACAGGGCCATGCCCTGCGCGTCCCCGGCCCGGGCGGCGGCCTTGCGCAGCGGGGAGGTGAGGTGATGGACCTCGGGGTAGGCGGCGGGCGCGTACGGGCCGTGCTCGCGCATGAAGCGGTTGACCAGGCCGCGGGCGGGCCGCCCGGAGAACGCCCGGGTCAGCGCGGTCCGGGTGAACAGCGGGTCGGTCAGCGCCCGCTTGTGCGGTTCGGCGGCGCCGGACTCCGGGGTGGCGAGAAAGGCGGTGCCCAGCTGGGCCGCGCTCGCCCCCGCGGCGAGCACGGCGGCGATCTGGCTGCCGCGCATGATGCCGCCCGCGGCGACGACCGGGATGTTCACGCTCTCGCGTATCCGGGTGACCAGCGACAGCAGGCCGATCCCGGACCCGTCGTTCTCCGGCACATCTCGGTGGGTGCCCTGGTGTCCGCCGGCCTCCACGCCCTGGGCGATCACCGCGTCGGCGCCGGCCCGCTCGACGGCGAGGGCCTCCTCGGGGGTGGTGGCGGTGACGAGGGTGAGGGTGCCGGCCCGGCGCAGCGCGTCCAGCGCCTCGCGGCTCGGCACACCGAAGTGGAAGGAGACCGCGGCCACCGGGTCGTCGAGGAGGACGGCGAGCTTCGCGTCGTAGCCGTCGTCCCGGCCGCTGTCCGGGTCGCCGAGTTCGGTCTCGTACCAGGCGGCCTCACCGGCCAGCTGCTGCGCGTAGACCTCGACCGCGCCCGACTCGGCGTGGTCCGGCTGCGGCATGAAGAGGTTCATCCCGAAGGGCCGGCCGGTCAGCCCGCGCAGCTGCTTGATCTCCTGGTACATCCCGTCGGCGGTCTTGTACCCGGCGGCCAGGAATCCCAGCCCGCCCGCCTCGGACACGGCGGCGGCGAGCTGCGGCACGGAGACCCCGCCCGCCATCGGGGCCTGCACGATCGGAAGCGGGAAGAGATCGGTCAGCGCGGAGGACATGACGGCATGTTGTCACGTCCTCCGAACAAGACCGAATCGGGCCGCCCCTTTGGCACATGCCAGATATGTCCGGGCCGAAGGGACAGCACCCCGGCCCGGCGGACCGTCGACGCCCGCAGACCGCGTCAGCGACCGTTGAACGCGTCCTTCAGACGCGAGAACAGCCCCTGCTGACCCGGCTGGAACTGTCCCGTCGGCCGTTCCTCACCCCGCAGCTTCGCCAGCTCGCGCAGCAGCCGCTCCTGCTCGGGGTCGAGCTTGGTCGGCGTCGTCACCTCGACGTGGACGATCAGGTCGCCCCGGCCGCCGCCGCGCAGATGCGTGACACCGCGTCCGTGCAGCGGGATCGACTGCCCGGACTGGGTGCCCGGCCGGATGTCGACCTCCTCCAGCCCGTCCAGCGTCTCCAGCGGCACCTTCGTGCCGAGCGACGCCGCCGTCATCGGGATCGTCACCGTGCAGTGCAGGTCGTCGCCGCGCCGCTGGAAGGTGGAGTGCGGCAGCTCGTGGATCTCGACGTACAGGTCGCCGGCCGGACCGCCGCCGGGCCCGACCTCGCCCTCACCGGCGAGCTGGATGCGCGTGCCGTTGTCGACACCGGCGGGGATCTTCACGGTCAGCGTCCGCCGCGACCGCACCCGCCCGTCACCGGCGCACTCCGGGCACGGGGTCGGGACGACCGTGCCGAAGCCCTGGCACTGCGGGCAGGGCCGCGAGGTCATGACCTGGCCCAGGAAGGACCGCGTCACCTGCGAGACCTCACCTCGGCCGCGGCACATGTCGCACGTCTGGGCGGAGGTGCCCGGCGCCGCGCCCTCACCGTTGCAGGTGTTGCAGACGATCGCCGTGTCGACCTGGATGTCCTTGGTCGTACCGAAGGCCGCCTCGTCGAGCTCGACCTCGATCCGGATCATGGCGTCCTGGCCGCGGCGGGTCCGCGAGCGCGGTCCGCGCTGCGACGCCGTACCGAAGAACGCGTCCATGATGTCCGAGAAGTTCCCGAAGCCGCCGGCCCCGAAGCCGCCCGCGCCCGCGCCGCCGCTCTGCGAGAGCGGATCGCCGCCGAGGTCGTAGACCTGCTTCTTCTGCGGGTCCGAGAGCACCTCGTAGGCGGCGTTGATCTCCTTGAACCGCTCCTGGGTCTTCGGATCCGGGTTGACGTCCGGGTGCAGCTCGCGCGCGAGCCGACGGAAGGCCTTCTTGATCTCTTCCTGCGACGCGTCGCGGCGCACGCCGAGAACGGCGTAGTAGTCCGTGGCCACTTACGACTCCGCCAGGATCTGTCCGACGTACCGTGCCACCGCTCGTACCGCTCCCATCGTTCCCGGATAATCCATGCGGGTCGGTCCGACCACGCCGAGTTTGGCGAGTGCCTCGCCGCCCGAACCGTAGCCGACCGACACCACGGACGTGGAGTTGAGTCCCTCGTAGGCGTTCTCGTGACCGATGCGTACGGTCATGCCCGAATCCCCCGCCTCGCCCATGAGCTTGAGGAGCACGACATGCTCCTCCAGAGCCTCCAGGACGGGCCGGATCATGAGGGGAAAGTCATGTCCGAAGCGGGTGAGATTGGCGGTGCCGCCGATCATCAGCCGCTCCTCGTTCTCCTCGACGAGCGTCTCCAGCAGGGTGGAGAGCACCGCCGAGACCGTGCCGCGGTCCTCGGCCTCGAAGGCGTCCGGCAGGTCCTCCACCAGCCGGGGCACGTCCGAGAACCGACGGCCGGCGACCCGGCTGTTGAGCCGCGCCCGCAGGTCGGCCAGCGACGACTCCCCGAAGGGCGCCGGACAGTCGACCATCCGCTGCTCGACCCGCCCGGTGTCGGTGATCAGCACCAGCATCAGCCGGGCCGGCGCGAGCGCCAGCAGCTCCACGTGCCGCACGGTGGACCGCGTCAGCGACGGGTATTGCACGACCGCGACCTGCCGGGTGAGCTGCGCCAGCAGCCGTACCGTCCGTGCCACGACGTCGTCGAGGTCGACGGCGCCGTCGAGGAAGTTCTGGATGGCCCGCCGCTCGGGCGCGCTCATCGGCTTGACGCCGGCCAGCTTGTCGACGAACAGCCGGTACCCCTTGTCGGTCGGGATCCGGCCGGCGCTGGTGTGCGGCTGGGCGATGTACCCCTCGTCCTCCAGGGCGGCCATGTCGTTGCGCACGGTCGCCGGGGAGACACCGAGGTTGTGGCGCTCGGTCAGCGCCTTCGACCCGACCGGCTCCTCGGTGCCGACGTAGTCCTGGACGATGGCGCGCAATACCTGAAGCCTGCGTTCACTCAGCATGCGGCGCCACACCTCCAGAAAGTCGTCCCCGCGGCCTTTCGGGCCTTTCGTCTGGCACTCTGCGAGCCCGAGTGCCAGCATCCCCGGCCCAGTGTACGGCCGTCGGGCACCGACTGGGCAAGGCCGGTCGGGACCCGTTGCGTTCTGCGGCTAGCGTCGCGGTATGACGGTGACTTGGGAAGAGCTGGGCTGGGAGCGGCTGGCCGCGGGGGTCGGCCGGTGCCGGCTGCCGGGCTGGGACTGCACGGCCGGCCTGGTCCTCGGGGCGGGCCCGGTCCTGATGGTGGACGCCGGGTCGAGCCTGGCGGAGGGCGTGCGGTTGCGCGAGCAGGCCCAGCGGCTGGCCGGGCGCCGTGTGACTCATCTCGCGCTCACCCATCCGCACTTCGACCACGTCTTCGGCACCCCGGTCTTCGCGGGCACGGCGGTCTACGCGGCGGCGGGCACCGAGTCCGTCCTCGCCCACGGCCGTGAGGCACTCCGCCTGGACGCGGTCCGCAACGGCCTGCCGGCCGCAGAGGCCGAGGAGGCCGCCGAGGCGCTGCCCCTGCCCCGCCACCCGGTCCGCGGCGAGTGGACCCTCGGCCTCGGCGACGGCCGCCGGGCCGTGCTGGCCGACGTGGGCCCCGGCCACACCGGCCACGACCTGGCGGTCGTCGTCCACAGCGGCCCCGGCGACCCGGCGGTGGTGTTCTGCGGCGACCTGGTGGAGGAGTCCGGCGACCCCCAGGCCGGTCCCGACGCCGTACCGTCCCACTGGCCGGCCGCCCTGGACCGCCTGCTGTCCCTCGGCGGCGAGGACGCCCGGTACGTGCCCGGTCACGGAGCGGTGGTGGACGCCGCGTTCGTACGGCGGCAACGCGACACCCTGGCCGCCCGCTTCGGCGTGTCGTGACCACGCCGCCCCCGCTTCTCCTATCGTCATCCGAATGCGCCAGTACTCCGCCGACCTGACCCCGCCGTGGAAGAAGCCGAAACCGGCCCCGGAGGTGGCCGCCGAACCCGGCCTGGTCGTCGAGGAGCCCGGAACCGGGTTCTGCGGCGCGGTGATCCGCTGCGAGGCGGGCACGGTGACGCTGGAGGACCGCTTCGGCAAACACCGCGTCTTCCCGCTGGAGCCGCGGGGATTCCTGCTCGAGGGCCGGGTGGTCACCCTCGTACGCCCCGCCTCCGCCAGCCCCGCGCGTCCCGTCCGCACCGCCTCCGGTTCGGTCGCCGTGCCCGGCGCACGCGCGCGCGTGGCCCGCGCCGGCCGCATCTACGTCGAGGGCCGCCACGACGCCGAACTGGTCGAGAAGGTCTGGGGCGACGACCTGCGCATCGAGGGCGTGGTCGTGGAGTACCTGGAAGGCGTGGACGACCTCCCGTCGATCGTGGCCGATTTCGCACCGGGCCCCGACGCCCGCCTCGGCGTCCTGGTGGACCACCTGCTCCCCGGCACCAAGGAGTGGCGCATCGCCCGGTCGGTCACCAGCGAGCACGCCCTGGTGGTCGGCCACCCCTACATCGACATCTGGGAGGCGGTGAAACCCGCCGCCGTGGGCATCGGGGCCTGGCCGCGCGTCCCGCACGGCCAGGACTGGAAGACGGGCGTGTGCCGGGCCCTGGGCTGGCCCTCGGACAACACGGGCGCGGTGTGGCAGGCGGTCCTGGCCCGGGTGGGCTCCTACAAGGACCTGGAACCGGAACTGCTGGGCCGGGTCGAGGAGCTGATCGACTTCGTGACGGCCCCCTAGGTGTTCTGTCCCGGGAGGTTGTGGACGGTGACAGGGCTCACGGCTGACTGATCTTGAAATGGGTGAGGGCCTTCTGGCTCGGTGTGGAT
>NZ_JBHZAN010000069.1:0-33654 GCF_042754285.1 Streptomyces sp. NPDC059224 | reverse complement strand
CATAGGCGCACGGGACTTCACACCCGTGCGGTGAACTCCCCCGAGACCGGCCGGGGCGGGGGCACCCCGGGGGGCGGGGGCCCCCCCGCGGTCCGCCCGGGGCGCCCCCCCGTCCGCCGTGACCACGAGGGTCAGTCCTCGTCGGCGAGGATGAGGTACAGCTTCTTGCGGGTCTCGTTGATGACGGCCAGCGCCTTCTCACGCTGTTCCTTGGTGCCGGTCTTCCAGACCTGCCCGAAGGCCTCCATCAGACCGAAACCGGCCTGCCGGATCTCGCCGAGGGCCTCGAAGTCGACCCCGCGGGAAGCCTCTTCCCAGGGGGCGTCCGGACCTTCGTCGGCGGCCGTGCGGCCGCTGCCGGTGAGGGAGAACAGCTTCTTGCCGCCCTCGCTCTCGCTGACGATCAGGCCCTCGTCCTCCAGCAGCTGGAGGGTGGGGTAGACCGAGCCGGGGCTGGGTTTCCACGCACCGCCGCTGCGCTCGGCGATCTCCTGGATCATCTCGTAACCGTGCATCGGGCGGTCCTTCAGCAGGGCCAGGATCGAGGCCCGCACATCACCGCGCCGCGCCCTCCCCCTGGGACCTCCGCGCCCTCGTGGCCCCCAGTGCCCCGGCCCGAAACCGGGCCCACCGGGACCGAACCCGGGGCCACCCGGCCCGAAGGGGCCGAACGCCGCACGGCGTCCCTGTCGCTGCCCATGTCCACGCTCGTGTCCGTGGGAACGCATGGCGATCACTCCATTCCATCGTTGATCTGTCGCGTATCGTTCGCGATGCGTCAACGATATATCGGAAGCTTTCGAATGACAACCCCCACTCGCCAACACCCTGACCGGACACACTCCCCGGCTGGACGCACCCCCGAAAGACGGCGTTGCATGACCATGCGTTGTGATGCATACTCTTCCTATGTCCAAGGTCCTCACCTCCCTTCCCGCCGGCGAGCGCGTCGGCATCGCCTTCTCCGGCGGGCTCGACACCTCGGTCGCGGTCGCGTGGATGCGCGACAAGGGCGCCGTCCCGTGCACCTACACCGCCGACATCGGCCAGTACGACGAGCCCGACATCGCCTCGGTGCCCGGTCGCGCGCACACCTACGGTGCCGAGATCGCGCGCCTGGTGGACTGCCGGGCCGCGCTGGTCGAGGAGGGCCTGGCCGCGCTGACCTGCGGCGCGTTCCACATCCGCTCGGGCGGGCGGGCGTACTTCAACACCACCCCGCTGGGCCGTGCCGTCACCGGCACGCTGCTGGTGCGGGCCATGCTGGAGGACGACGTCCAGATCTGGGGCGACGGCTCGACCTTCAAGGGCAACGACATCGAGCGGTTCTACCGCTACGGCCTGCTCGCCAACCCGCACCTGCGGATCTACAAGCCCTGGCTGGACGCGGACTTCGTCACCGAGCTCGGCGGCCGCAAGGAGATGTCCGAGTGGCTGCTCGCGCACGGGCTGCCGTACCGGGACAGCACCGAGAAGGCGTACTCCACGGACGCCAACATCTGGGGCGCCACGCACGAGGCGAAGACCCTGGAGCACCTGGACAACGGCATCGAGACCGTCGACCCGATCATGGGCGTGCGGTTCTGGGACCCCGAGGTCGAGATCCTGCCCGAGGACGTGACCGTCGGCTTCGACCAGGGCCGGCCGGTGACCGTCAACGGCAAGGAGTTCGCAACCGCCGTCGAACTGGTCATGGAGGCCAACGCGATCGGCGGCCGGCACGGCCTCGGCATGTCCGACCAGATCGAGAACCGGATCATCGAGGCCAAGAGCCGCGGGATCTACGAGGCGCCGGGCATGGCCCTGCTGCACGCCGCCTACGAGCGGCTGGTGAACGCGATCCACAACGAGGACACGGTCGCCCAGTACCACAACGAGGGCCGGCGCCTCGGTCGCCTCATGTACGAGGGCCGGTGGCTGGACCCGCAGGCGCTGATGATCCGCGAGTCGCTGCAGCGGTGGGTCGGCGCGGCCGTCACCGGCGAGGTGACGCTGCGACTGCGGCGCGGCGAGGACTACTCGATCCTCGACACCACGGGGCCGGCGTTCAGCTACCACCCCGACAAGCTGTCGATGGAGCGCACCGAGGACGCCGCGTTCGGCCCGGTGGACCGGATCGGTCAGCTCACCATGCGCAACCTCGACATCGCCGACTCCCGCGCGAAGCTGGAGCAGTACGCGGGCCTCGGCCTGATCGGGTCGGCCAACCCGGCGATCGGTGCGGCGCAGGCCGCGGCGACAGGCCTGATCGGCAACATGCCGGAGGGCGGCGCCGAGGCGATCGCGTCCCGCGGGGAGGCCGCGCCGGACGCCGACGAGCTGCTGGACCGGGCGGCGATGGAACTGGGCACGGACTGAGCGTGCCGCTCAGAAGGGCCGGCCCGGCACCGGGTCGGCCCTTTCCCGTGCCGGGGGTAGGGCCGATCGGCACGCGGCGGAGACCGACGGTCCGACGGCGAGTGCGGCACCGTCGTGGTCGCTCGCGCGGTTCCCCGCGCCCCTGTCGGGACGCAGGAGCGGTGGGCCGGGGCCGCCGGGTGGGGGAAATCGGGCCAGGGGATGGCGATTGGCCTTGGAGAGGAGTGGTGCGAAAGCCCTACCGTCCGGGGCATGCGGATTCGAATCGTCGATGCCTTCGCCGAGCGGCCGTTCGCCGGCAATCCCGCCGGTGTCGTGCTGCTCGACGCCTTTCCCGATGACCCGTGGATGCGGAACGTGGCCATGGAGGTCAACCACGCCGAGACCGCGTTCGCGCACCCCCTGTCCGAAGACGCCGACGGCGACTGGGCGTTGCGGTGGTTCACGCCGGTCACCGAGGTGGCGATGTGCGGACACGCCACGCTGGCCACGGCCCATGTGCTGCACACCACCGGAGCACACACCGGCCCCGTGCGGTTCGCCACCCGCAGCGGGGTGCTGATCGCGACGCCCACCGCGGAGGGGGCGATCACCCTCGACTTCCCCACCGCCCCGCTCACCCGGGTCGACACTCCGGCGGGCGTCGCCGACGCGCTCGGTGCGGAACCCGTCGCCGCCTTCGACACCGGACCGGACGTCGGTGACCTGCTCGTCGAACTCGCCGACGAGAGGACGGTGCTCGGCCTCTCCCCCGACCTCAGGGCCCTCGGCGCCTACTCCACGCGCGGGATCATCGCCACCGCACGTGCCGAGGACCCGGCGAGGGGCTACGACTTCCTCTCCCGCTGCTTCTTCCCCAACGTCGGCATCGACGAGGACCCGGTGACCGGCAGCGCGCACACCGCGCTCGCCCCGCACTGGTCGGCCCGGCTCGGCAGGCCCGATCTGACCGGGCTCCAGGCCTCCCGCCGTACCGGCTTCGTCCGCACCGCGCTGCGCGGCGACCGCACCCTGCTCACCGGACGGGCCGTCACCGTGATCGACGGGGAACTGCTCACGCAGTAGGCAGCCAGCCCACCCTGCCCGCCAGCAGCGCGTAACCGACGAACGCGCCGATGTCGAGCAGGGAGTGCGCCACCACCAGGGGGCCGACCCGGCCCCACCGCCGGTACAGGTAGACGAAGACCACGCCCATCACCATGTTGCCGACGAAACCGCCGATCCCCTGGTAGAGGTGGTACGACCCGCGCAGTACGGAACTGGCCACCAGCGCCGTGCCCGCACTCCACCCCAACTGGTCGAGGCGGCGCAGCAGATAGCCGACGACGATGACCTCTTCGAGGATCGCGTTCTGCATCGCGGAGAGGATCAGCACGGGGTACTTCCACCACACGTCCGGCAGCGCCTCCGGCACCACCGTGAGGTTGAAGCCGAGGCCGCGTGCCGCGAGGTAGAAGGCGATCCCGGCGCTGCCGATCACCGCGGCGACGCCCGCCCCGCGTCCGAGGTCGGGCCAGGGGCGGGTGCGGTCGAAGCCGAGCGTGCGCAGGCTCGCGCCCTCGCGGAGAAGAAGGTGGGCGACCAGCAGCACGGGGACGAGCGCGCTGGCGATGCCGAACAGCTGCCAGGCCAGATCGAGCCAGGGGCGGCCCGGCGCGGCGGACGCGTTGAGGGTCGCCGCCTGGTCCTTGAGGCCGCCGGGTTCGGTGACCGATCCGACGAAGCTGATCAGGGCGGAGACTCCACTCGCACCGAGCGAGAGCCCCAGCACGAGCAGTGTCTCGTCCCTGAACATGCGCTGCGAGGGCCGCTCCCGTGGGTAAGCACCGGCCACCTGGTCCGCCTCCACCTGTACTCCTGCCTCCAACGGTCATCGGACGTCACAGCTTGCCCGATCAACCCCGGACAGGAGCGGCCGACCCCCGCCGCCGCACCGGCAGGGCACGACCCCCTGCGCTCACCGCATCAGCGCCGGCTCCGATAACCCCACCGGCCACGTGTGCACCGGCTCCCCCTGATTCATCAGGTCCGCGTAGCGCCGTGTCATCGCCGCCAGCGCCTCGTCCCTGGGCAGCCCCCGTTCCACCGCCCGGTGGAACGTCGTCGCCTGCCAGGACGCACCGTTCACCCTCCGCCGGCACCGCTCCTCGATCACGCCCAGGTAGAAGTCCCGGTCGGCTGCCTCCACCCCCCACGCGTCCAGCCCGGCCGCCGCCAGCGGCAGCAGTTCGTCGCGGACCAGGGTGACCGCGTCCACCTCGGCCGTCCCGCCGCCGTACCGGCCGCGCCTCGGCCACACCAGCCGCGCGTCGATGCCGTGCCGGCACGCCGCGTCGAAGTTCGCCTCGGCCGCGGCGAACGGCAGCCGGGTCCACACCGGCCGCGACTCCTCGGCCAGGGCGCGCACGAGGCCGTAGTAGAACGCCGCGTTGGCGATGACGTCGGTGATGGTCGGCCCGGCCGGCAGCACCCGGTTCTCGACGCGCAGGTGCGGGACGCCGTCGGCGATGCCGTACACCGGCCGGTTCCAGCGGTACACCGTGCCGTTGTGCAGGACGAGTTCGGCGAGTTTCGGCACCCCGCCCGCGTCCAGCACGGCCAGCGGGTCCTCCTCGTCGCAGAGCGGCAGCAGCGGCGGGAAGAAGCGCAGGTTCTCCTCGAAGAGCTCGTACGCGGAGCTGATCCAGCGCTCGCCGAACCAGATGCGCGGCCGTACGCCCTGCGCCTGGAGCTCGGGCGGCCGGGTGTCCGTGGCCTGGAGGAACAGCGGTGGCCGGGACTCCCGCCACAGTTCGTGGCCGAAGAGGAAAGGGGAGTTCGCGCCCACGGCGATCTGCACGGCGGACGCCGCCTGCGCCGCGTTCCACACGTCGGCGAAGCGGGCCGGCGTGACCTGGAGGTGCAGTTGGACGGAGGTGCAGGCGGCCTCCGGGACGATCGACTTCGACGTGCACCTGAGATGCTCGACGCCCTCGATGTCGAGCACGAAGTCCTCGCCCCTGGCGGCCACGATCTGGTCGTTGAGCAGCGTGTACCGGTCGACCTCGGAGAGGTTCGCGGAGACCAGGTCGTCCCGCTCCAGGGTGGGCAGAATGCCGATCATCACGATCCCGGCGGCCACCTCGCGCGCCTTGCGGTCGGCGTACGCCAGCGAGGTCCGGAGTTCCTCGTCGAGCCGGTCGAATACCCGGCCGCCGAGCCGGTGTGGAGCTATGTTCACTTCCAGGTTGAACATGGCGAGTTCTGTTTGGAAATCACGGCTCGCGATACGTTCGAGCACCTGTCCGTTCAACATTCTCGGCATGCCGTCCGAACCGGCGAGATTCAATTCGATCTCGACGCCCATGAGGTTCTTGGGGCGGTCGAACCGCTTCTCCACCAGCAGTCGCTCCAGCCCCGCCAGACAGTCACGGAGCTTTTCGCGGTAGCGCTGGCGATCGGACAGGTCGAACCGGCCCGCCACGACCTTCTCCCCCATCGAAGCGTCCCTCCTCGAATGGGCGGACCGGGGTTCCGGCCGCCGATGGTCCCGGGTCCAGGTGGGATGATGCCCAGCGGGAGCGATCGATAACGTCGCGCGCGGCACCGGTAGCCGCTAGTCTGTTGGAATGTGTCCTGCGGCACATTCGCGGGGCATGGGGCATCATGCAACTGCGGGTTCCCCGATGTCCTCGTGAAAAACGCCGACGACATTCGGCCGACCGCGAGAACCTCGTATTACGAGGTCAGCGCGGTCACGGCGGGCCGGAAATCGGGAGGATTCCGCACGTATCAATGGCCGAATTACGCCTTCCTCTCTTCTGTGGGACGACCCGGTGAAACGCCGTCTGAACAGGCGTCGTATAAACTCCGCGAACAAGGCAGAAGGCTGGCGCCCACGGTCTGGTTCCTGCCCTTTGAATGACGTGCGGCGGACAACGCCGGTACCTCTCTTCACCGAGCCGGGCCCCCGCCTCTCTGACCCCCCTGTGAGCTGACAGCGCCGTCCGCCCCTGCCCTCGCGCCGCCGCGCCTGTCGAACGAGAGGCGACACCATGCCGCTGCACGTCCCTGCTGCCCCCGCGCCTGCCCTGCGTTCCGTCCTCACCGCCCTCGGGTCCCCCACCGCGGTCCGCGAGGCCCGTACCCCCTCCCTGCGCACCGCCCAGGGGCCCACGACCCCCGAACTTCCCCTGCCCCTGCACGTCCTGGACCGCATCACCCCGGAGGGCATGTCCGCCACCCGGCTGGCCGGCTGGCGCTTCCTGATCCGCTGCGGCGACCGCGCGGTGGCCGCGGCCGACACCAAGCTCACCCCGGACGGCTGGGCCTTCTCGCACTTCTTCGAGGGGCCCTACATCTCCTCCACCGAGCGGGCCCTGCAGCAGGCCGAGGCCCTGCAACAGACCTACCAGCCGCGCCTGTTGTCCCTGCCCGGCCTCTACATGCTCACCCTGTGGCTGCACGGCGACTGCACCGCGGACGGCGCCGAGGGCCACCCGGCCGCCAGCGACCTGCTCGTCCCGCTCGCCCCGGCCCCGCCCGGCATCGCGGCCCACCGGCCGCACCCGGTGGCCGAGCTGCTGCCCGTGCTGACCCACCGGATCACCACGGCACCCCTGCTGATCACACCCGCCTGAGACCGGCACCCGCCGTACCCCGTCGCCCTCGGACGAGTGACGGGGTACGGTCGTATTTCCACAAGTCAATACGTGGGACACCAGAAGCCGCTCGTACGAGCAATTAGCCGCTCCCCAGAGCCGGATAACGCCACTCCACCGACCTGACTAGCCCCATCCGGCCATGCGGAACCATCCGAATTGGCAGCCCGGTCGGGATGAACCGTCCGCGCGAGTGACGCGTCTCCAATCTGTGAGAAGCGGTGCGGCTAAATCCCTGCGGAACACCGCCCGGAGGGCAACACTGGTTTCCGACCGACTCATCACCACGGGGGACCGAGATGACCACGACAGAGCGAGAGACCCCACCCATGTGCCAGCACCAGCCACCGTGCCCGACAGCAGAATCCGCCGACCGGGAGTCCGCCCGTCTGACGGCGCACCACCCGGAGCAGGGGTGGAGCCTGCTGTGCAACGGCGTCCTGCTCTTCGAGGACACCGGTGAGCTTCTGCCCGACGGCCAGATCATCGCGCCGCACCGCCCGCAGGGCGCCGGCAGCGTGATGACCGCCGCCTGACGACCACCGCACCACCCCCGGGCGGCTCCGCCGCTCCGCCCGGTGACCAGCAGGGGCCGGACGCACACGCATGGTGCGCACCGGCCCCGACGTGCGTCCAGGGGGCGTCACCCTTTGTAGCGAGTCCTCGGCGCAGCGCGAAGCGGGCCGGTTCCGGAGCGTCGAGGTGTCACGCGTCAGCTCATGGGCACGTATTCGAACCAGTCGAAGGCGGCCCGGCCCTCGGTGACGTACATGCCGACGACCCGGCCGGTGAACCCGCCCGCCACCTGGGTGGAGAGATACCGCCCGTCGAGTTCGGCCAGCCGGACGACACCGTCGGACGTTTCCAGCGAAAGGGTCACGGCGTCGGGCCCGCCGGACCGGACGCCGGCCGCCCCGGTGTGCCCCGGCACGGTCGCGGCGGGCGGCGGCACCCGGGTGGTGCGGGTCTCGACGACGAGGGTCAACGGGCCCGGGGGAACGGGGTGTTCGGAAATCGTCTGCCGCAGCGGACCGATCCTGACGACCGCGCTCACCGTTCCCCCGCTCACCTCCAGGTCGTAGTGGTGGGCCTCGTCGATACGGAGGGAGAGACCCGCGCGCGCCGGGCCCGGGTCGAGCAGCGCCGCGGCACGGCAGTCCGGGTGTTGCTGGCGACGGCCGACGAAGGTGTGCCCGGGCCGGTCGAGGCTGTTCCCGGTGGCCGTGAGCGTCAGCCACCCCGGCCGCTCGGACAGCGACCAGGAGCCGGCCGGCCGGCTGCGCGGGGAGATCCACTGCGGTGCGAGGACCGCGTCCGTGAACTCGTCGCGCACGGGCGGCCGTTCGACCGGGTGCCAGACCGCCGGAGCCTGCTCCCGCTCGCGCACCGGCCCCATCCGCGGCCAGCCGTCCGCCCACTCCACCGGAGCCAGGAAGGTCTCCCGGCCGAGGACGTGGAACTCCGGGAACCAGCCGCGCGGCCGGGTGCCCAGCAGCACCGCCCACCAGCTGCCGTCGGCGGCCCGTACCAGGTCGGCGTGGCCGGTGCACTGGACCGGCTCCCGGGTGCCCCGGTGGGAGACCAGCGGATTGCCCGGCGCAGGCTCCCAGGGCCCGCGCGGTGAGCGGGCGCGGGCCACGGACACCCCGTGCCCGAGCGCGGTGCCGCCCTCGGCGACCAGCAGGTACCACCACTCCCCGACCCGGTACAGGTGCGGCGCCTCGGGGTCGCGCAGCCCGGTCCCGGACCACATCGGCAGCGGCCCCTCCAGCACCTTCCCGGTCCGGGTGTCGATCCGGGCCACCGCCACCCCCGCGACCGCGCACCAGCAGTCGCCGTTCTCGTCCCAGGCGAGGTCGGGGTCGATGCCGGGGACGTCGATCCACACCGGGTCGGACCAGGGCCCCTCGGGCCGCTCGGCGGTGACCAGGAAGGTGCCCCCCGCGCTGACGTTGGTCGTGACCACGTGGAAGAGCCCGTCGTGGTGCCGGATCGTCGGGGCGTACACCCCGCCCGAGGCCGGCGTCTCATCCGGCAGCGTCAACTGGCCAGGCCGGTCCAGCACGTTCCCGAGCTGCCGCCAGTGCACCAGGTCCCGGCTGTGCAGGAGCGGGACGCCGGGAAAGTACTCGAAGCTGGAACACACCAGGTAGTAGTCCTCCCCCACCCGGCACACGCTCGGGTCGGGATGGAATCCGGGGATGACCGGGTTGGCGTACGTCCGCATGCGTGCCCTCTCCCACCGTCGCCGAAAGTTTCGGCGATGCCGGCGAACATGACGAGGCGCACTGTAGGGCCCTGTCCGAGGCCCGACAAGGCGGGCGTACTACAGCTTCAGACGGTACGGGAGCAGGCAGACCACGACGTCGGTGCGGGCCCGCAGGACGGTGGCGAGGAGCAGGCCGCGCTGGTTCTGGAGGATCTCGTAGCGGCGGTGGAGCGGCTCCACCTCGGGGATCAGGACGGCGACCTGGCGGCCGCCCTCCGCCGCCCTGCGTACGTAGTCGACGATCGGCTGCACCAGCGAGCGGTGCGGGCTGTTGACGATGTCGAGGCGCACTCCGGGGTTCCACCGGTCCCATGCCTCCTCCAGCGCACGGGACCGGACCGGGTCGGCGTGCACCGCGACCGCGACCACCTCGTCGCCGAGGGCGAGGGCGGCGCCGAGGGCGTGCCGGGCTAGTTTGCTGACCTCGCCGATCGGCACGATCACCAGGCTGCCGGTGTGCCGGGACGGAGGCTGCGGTATGCGCCCGAGGCCCAGCTCCCGGCCCACGGCGGTGTAGTAGCGCTGGATACGGGCGAACAGCAGCATCAGCAGCGGTACGGCGAGCACCACCACCCAGGCGCCGCCGAGGAACTTGGTGAGCAGCAGGATGACCCCGGCCAGGGTGGTGAGCAGGGCGCCGGTGCCGTTGATGAGCGCCCGGCGCTTCCAGCCCGGCGGACGCGAGGTCGTCCAGTGCCGGACCAGGCCGACCTGGCTGAGGGTGAAGCCGATGAAGACGCCGATGGCGAAGAGCGGCAGCAGCCGGTGGGTGTCGGCATCGGTGGCGACCAGCAGCAGCGCGGCCAGCAGCGCGAGGACCACCACGCCGTAGCGGTAGACCGGGCGTTCGGCGCGCAGACCGAAGAGGTGCGGCAGCCGGTGGTCGCGGGCGAGCAGGCTCATCAGCACCGGCAGGCCGCCGAAGCTGGTGTTGGCGGCCAGGCCCAGGACGAGGGTGACGACGAGGTTGGTGACGTAGTAGGGCCAGCCGGTGCCGTAGGCGCCCGCGGTGAGCTGGGCGAGGACGGTCACCCCGCCGCGGGGGGCCACATGGTCGCGGTGGATGAGGATCGCCAGGCCGATGAGCATGATCCCGAGCAGCGCACCCAGCATCAGTTCGGTGCGCTGGGCACGCCTGACGCTGGGGGGCCGGAAGGTCGGTACGGCGTTGGCGATGGCCTCCACACCGGTCAGGGCCGAGCACCCGGACGAGAACGCCTTGAGGATCACCAGCGCGCCCAGCGCCTCGGTCGCGTGCACGGGCTGATCGGTGCCGACCACGGCCGCCGGGTGCGAGCGCAGCAGACCGAGCAGGATCACGCCGAGGACCGCGACGACGAACAGCAGGGTCGGCAGCATCAGCACCCGGGCGCTCTCGGCGATGCCCCGCAGGTTCACGGCCGTCAGCAGAGCCAGGCCGATCAGGCAGACGAGCAGCTTGTCCCGCCCCAGGGACGGGAAGGCCGAAGCGAGCGCGTCGGCGCCGGCGGCGAGGCTGACGGCGACGGTGAGGACGTAGTCGACGACCAGGCTGGCGGCGGCGAGCAGGCTCGCGGTGCCGCCGAGATCCGCCTTGGCGACGGCGTAGGCGCCGCCCCCGTCCGGGTGAACGGCGATGACCTGGCCGTAGGAGACGACGAGCACGGCGAGCAGGAAGGCGATCGCGAGGGTGATGGGCAGGGTCGCGGTGAGCGCCCCGGTACCGGCGACCACCAGGGCCAGCACGATCGCCTCGGGCCCGTACGCCACCGAACTGAGCGCGTCCAGGGAGAGCGCGGCCAGCCCCTGCAGACTGGTCAGACCGTGTCTGTCGCCCTCGCCCGGGCGCAGCGGCACCCTCGGTCTCAGTTCACGTCGTGCCAGGCCATACGCCATCGGGACCCCATCACGGCCGGTGGGACGGTCGGCAACAGTGTCCTCCGCGCCGTGGGTGCCCGCCCGTGGGACATACCCGGACGGGCCGGCCGGCGTGAGCGAGTCAGGGAGGGCCGGGCTTGACGACGTCCTTGAGGTGGACGACGCCGAGCACCCTGGCCGGCCCGTCGCCCGAGGTCTCGGCCACGGCTAGCGGGGTGCCGCCGGAGGCCGAGACCTGCTCGACGCAGGCCTCCGGGGCGACCGGTACCGTGCCTGCGTTCTCGGTGACCCAGTCGGCGACCGCTGCGGCCGCGCCCTTGCGCAGCCGTCGGCCGGACGGCAGGTCGACGCCGGACATCCGGGTCACGGCCGAGAAGGCGACCCACTCGGCGCCCTCGGGTTCCGCGGCGGCGGGACCGAACTGTCCCTGCACGTACTCGGCGATCGAGCGGCCCTCGGGAGTCCGGTCGGCCAGGCTCGACGGCATCGCGGCCTCGGCGAGGTGACGTCCCATGACGGAACCGACCGGCAGCAGGGCGCTCGCCCGCCGGCTGCCGAAGGTGACGGTGCCTGTCTTGTCGAGCAGCAGCGTGTTGACGTCGCCCGCCGCCTCGACCGCGCGGCCCGACATCGCGAGCACGTCGCGCTGCACCAGCCGGTCCATGCCGGCGATGCCGATCGCGGAGAGCAGTCCGCCGATCGTGGTCGGGATCAGGCAGACCAGCAGGGAGACCAGGAAGATGCCGGTGACACCGTCGGCGGTGAGCGCCTGGGTGTCGGGCGCGGCCGGCAGGAACTCCTTGGAGAAGACGGCCATCGGCTGCAGGGTGACCACCGCGACCAGGAAGACGAAGGTCATCATCACGAGCAGCAGGTTGAGGGCGAGTTCGTTAGGGGTCTTCTGCCGGTTGGCGCCCTCGACCAGAGAGATCATCCGGTCCAGGAAGGACTGGCCGGGCTCCTGGGTGATCCGGACGACGATCCGGTCGGACAGCACTCGGGTGCCGCCGGTGACGGCGCAGCGGTCGCCCCCCGACTCGCGGATGACCGGCGCGGACTGGCCGGTGATCGCGGACTCGTCGATGCTGGCCACGCCCTCGACGGCATCGCCGTCACCGGGCACCAGCTCCCCCGCCTCGACGACCACGAGGTCACCGCGCCGCAACTCCCCGGCGCCGGCGCTCTCTTCCGCGTACGGACCGTCGGCCGGCCCGGTGAGCCGGCGGGCGACGGCCTGGCGGCGCATCAACCTCAGGGTGTCGGCCTGGGCGCGGCCCGGGCTCTCGGCGACCGCCTCGGCCAGGTTCGCGAAGACGACGGTCAGCCAGAGCCAGACGGTGATCAGCCAGCCGAACCCGGACGGGTGCGCGATGGCGAGCCCCGTGGTCAGGGCCGCGCCGATCTCGGTGACGAACATGACCGGATTGCGGGCCGGAGTCACCGGGTCGAGCTTGCGCAGCGCGGCCGGGAGAGCCCGCCCACAGCTGCCGGGGGCCGAGCAGTCCGGCACCGATCCGACGGCCGCTCTCCGCGTCGGGCGGCCCTACCGTGCCGGCGGGTTCCTCACGCACGGGTGCGGGTGCGGTCATCAGAAGCGCTCCGGCTTGATCAGGGCCACCACGAGGTAGGCCAGCAGGCCGACCGCGACGATCAGCCCGACGATGTTCTCGATCGTCACGGGGACCTCTTCTTCAAAAGCGGGCGTGGGACGGGAACGCGGGTGGAGTGGTGCGGTGGGAGACACCTCCGGGCGAGGCCGGGCCGTCGCTCGCCCGGAGGTGGGTATCGGGGACGGGCGGGACTACAGACCGACGTCCCGGCGGCGGATGTCCTCCAGGGACTCGCGGCGCACCAGCAGGCGGGCGTGGCCGTCCCGGACGGCGGTGACCGGCGGACGGCCCACCAGGTTGTAACCGGAGGCCATCGAGAGGTGGTAGGCGCCGGCCACCGGGACCGCGAGCAGGTCACCGGGGCGCAGGTCGGAGGGGAGCTCGACGTCGGCGGCCAGGATGTCCCCCGCCTCGCAGTGCCGCCCCACGACCGTCACCGGGGCCGTCGGCGCGGTGCTCGCACGGCCGACGAGCCGGGGCGCGTACCGGACGCCGTACAGTGCGGGCCGCGGGTTGTCGCTCATCCCGCCGTCGACGGCGACGAAGGTGCTCGCGCCGGTCCTCTTGACGGCGAGGACCCGGTACACGGCGATCCCGGCCGGACCCACGATGGCCCGGCCCGGCTCGATGATCAGGCGGGGCACCGGCAGCCCGGCCGCCGCGCACGCCTCCGTCAGCTCGGCGCCCACCTTGCGGGCCAGGGCGGTCAGGTCGAGGGCCTCCTCGCCGGGCCGGTAGGCGATGCCGTGGCCGCCGCCGAGGTCCAGCTCGGGCAGCACCAGGCCGTGCTGTTCGTGCAGCCGGGCCATGAGCCCGACGACCCGGCGCACCGCGGCCAGGTAGGGCTTGACGCTGGTGATCTGGGAGCCCAGGTGGCAGTGGAGGCCGGTGAGTTCGAGCTGCGGCTGGTCCAGTATCCGGGCGATGGCGTGCTGCGCGTAGCCGTCGGCGATGGACAGGCCGAACTTCTGGTCGTCGGTGCCGGTACGGATCTTCTCGTGGCCGCCCGCACTGATGCCGGGCACCACCCGGACCATCACCTTCTGGTGCCCGTCGGGTCCGACGGCGGCCGCCAGCCGGGCGATCTCCGAGGGGCTGTCGATCACGATCCGTCCCACGCCCAGCCGCAGCGCGGTCTCCAGGTCGCGCGGGGACTTGGCGTTGCCGTGCAGCACGATCCGCTCCGGCGGGAACCCGGTGGTGACCGCGAGTTCGAGCTCGCCGGCCGAGCAGACGTCCAGTCCCAGGCCCTCCTCCTCGGTCCAGTGGACCATGGCCCGGCACAGGAACGCCTTGGCCGCGTAGAGGACTTCGGCGTCCGGGAAGGCGTGCCGGTAGGTGCGGCAGCGCTCGCGGACCTCGTCCTCGTCCAGGACGTAGACGGGCGTGCCGAACCGGTCGGCGACCTCGGCGAGCGGGACACCTCCCACGGCCAGGTCGCCGGGCCGGGGCTCGGTGGTGGAGGCGGGCCACACCGACAGATCGGCGGGCGTGGTGGTCAGGACGGGTTCGTGCAGGGTGGTCATCGACCGCCCCCCTCTCAGACGGTTCAGGCGGTTCGGGCGATCCGCAGGGACACGGCGGCCGGCGCGAGCGGCGCAACCGGGATCGGCGCCGGTGCGGACAGCTGGGGATCGACCGTGACGGTGGTGACGCCGAGTGGTGCGGTCAGGGCACGCAGCGCGGGTTCGGCGAGCCGGATCCAGGCCTGGTCGGGGCCGAGCGTGGCGGCGAGCCGGCGGGCCGAGGTGAAACCGACGGCGGTGCGCTCGCCCAGGGCGGTGCGGAACAGGCGGGCCGCACATCCCGCGGGACCCGGCCGGACGGGTACGAACAGTGGTCCGGCCGGGAAGCGATCGGAAGGTTCCGGATCGTCACCGCACATGAGCTCTGCCATGGGATGCCTCCTGGTACAGGTAGAAGCTGGTGCCCCGGACGCGGGGAGGCTGACCGGGGCTCTCCCAAGAAGCTATGCCTGTCCCCAGCGGTCCCCCGATGCCTCATGACGGGACGCTGACGGTGATCGCGGCGACGTTGACGGGATGCTGACGGAGGGGCCGTCGACGCTGGTCGCGGGCGTCAGAGGTGCGACAGGAAGCGGCTGAGGCACTGGCCCGCGCCGCGCTCCGGGGAGTGTCATGGAGCCGGTCCGTCCCCGGGACACGCCCGGGGTCCGCTGCGGAAGTACGGTGAATACATGTCCGGTTACGACACCTGCGCGCCAGGTCGGGTCGTCGTCGGTGTGAGCGGTTCGCTGGGCAGCGTCACGGCTCTGCGCCGGGCCGCGGCGGAGGCCCGGCGGCGGGACGCCGAGCTGTGGCCGGTGCTGGCCTGGGAGCCGCCGGGCGGCGAACTCGCGGCCCGCCGCTCCCCGACCCCGCCGGCTCTGGTCGAGGAGTGGCAGCGACTGGCCCGGGAACGGCTGCTGGTCGTGCTCGGCGAGGTCTTCGGTGAGGCGGCGCCGGCCGGCGTCCCGCTGCACGGCCTCGTCGTCCGCGCCACCGCCGGCCTGGCCCTGGTGGAGACGGCCGACCGGGACGACGACATCCTGGTCGTGGGCGCGGGCCGGCGCGGCTGGCACCGGGCCTTCTCGGGGCGCGTCACCCGCTACTGCCTGACCCACGCGCACTGCCCGGTCCTCGCGATACCGCCGTCCCCGCTGGAGGAGGCGCTGGCGGCCGCGCACCGCCGCAACGCCTGGCATCTGCCGATGGACCCACGGCAGTTGTCGTCCTGAGCCGTTACGACGTCACCGCGGTCGGGAGATCGGGCCGCTCTCGCCCGCGCCCGGGCGCGGGCGGCAGGCTCAGCACCATCGTGAGCCCCCCGCCCGGCGTGTCCTCGGCCGTGAGTGTGCCGCCCATCGCCTCGGTGAACCCCCGGGCCACGGCCAGGCCGAGGCCCACACCGGCACCGCGCGGTGCGTCGCCGTACCGCTGGAACGGCTCGAAGATGCGCTCCTTGGCCTCGTCCGGGACGCCGGGTCCGCGATCCACCACCCGCACCTCCACCCGGTCGGCCATGGAACTGGCCTTCACCAGTACGGGGGTCTCCGCCGAGCTGTACTTGACCGCGTTCTCCACCACGTTGGCGACGACCCGCTCCAGCAGTCCCTTGTCGACGTGGACCATGGGGAGCGTCTCGGGGATGTCCAGCCTGACGCTGTCCTCGGGGACCCCGCCGAGTGCCATCGGCACCACCTCGTCCAGATCGGCCTCGCGCACGATCGGCGTGACGGTGCCGGTCTGCAGGCGGGACATGTCGAGCAGGTTGCCCACCAGGAGGTCGAGCCGGTCGGCGCCCGCCTCTATCGCCTCCAGCAGCTCCGCCCGGTCGTGCTCGGACCACTCCACGTCGTCCGAGCGCAGCGACGACACCGCGGCCTTGATGCCGGCCAGCGGAGTGCGCAGATCATGACTGACGGCGGCCAGCAGCGCGGTACGGATGCGGTTGCCCTCCGCCAGCTCCTTGGCCCGGTCGGCCTCCTGCCGGAGTCGCTGCCGGTCGAGTACGACGGCCGCCTGGGCGGCGAACGCGGCCAGCACGCGGCGGTCGGAGGCCGGCAGTACCCGCCCGGACAGGGCGAGCGTCATGTGATCGCCGACCGGCATGTCGACGTCCGCGTTCTCCGGCGTCCGGCACGGCTGCGGACCGGCGCTGCCCGCGCAGGACCACGGCGTCACGTCGTCCGTCCGCTCCAGCAGCGCGACCGACTCCATCCCGAAGGTCTCACGGACCCGCTCCAGGAGCGCCTCCAGGCTGGTCTCCCCCCGCAGCACGCTGCCGGCGAGGAAGGAGAGGATCTCCGACTCGGCGCGCAGCCGGGTCGCCTGCTGGGTGCGCCGGGCCGCCAGGTCCACCACCGACGCCACCGACAGGGCGACCCCGACGAAGATCGCTATGGCGACGATGTTCTTGGGGTCCGCGATGGTGAGCGTGTGGACGGGAGGGGTGAAGAACCAGTTGAGCAGCAGGGAGCCGACCACCGCCGAGGTGAGCGCCGGGAGCAGTCCGCCGAGCAGGGCCGCGGCGACCGTCAGGGTGAGGTAGAGCAGCATGTCGTTGGCCAGGCCCACCTCCGGTGCGGCACTGGTCAGCAGCCAGGTCAGCAGGACCGGCCCGAGCACGCCGGCCCCCCAGCCCCAGATGATCCGGGACCGGCCGAGCCGCGCCGAACGCCCCAGCGGGAGACGCCCCTTGCCGACCTCGTCGTGGGTGATGAGGTGGACGTCGAGATCGGGTCCCGACTCCCGGGCGACCGTGGCTCCGACGCCCGGCCCCAGCACGTACTGCCAGCTCCTGCGCCGGGAGACACCCAGCACGATCTGGGTGGCGTTCACCCCGCGCGCGAAGTCGAGCAGGGCGACCGAGACGTCCTCGCCGACGACATGGTGGAAGGTGCCGCCGAGGTCCTCCACCAGGGTGCGCTGGACGGCGAGCTCCTTCGGGGAGGCGGAGGTCAGGCCGTCGCTGCGCGACACGTAGACGGCCAGCACCTCGCCGCCCGCGCCCTTCTCGGCCAGCCGCGCGGCCCGCCGGATCAGCGTGCGCCCCTCGGGTCCGCCGGTCAGCCCGACCACGATCCGCTCCCGCGAACCCCAGATCTTCGAGACCTGGTGCTCGCTGCGGTACTCGTTCAGGTACTCGTCGACCCGGTCGGCCACCCACAGCAGGGCGAGTTCGCGCAGTGCGGTGAGGTTTCCCGGCCGGAAGTAGTTCGAGAGGGCCGCGTCGACCTTGTCGGACTGGTAGATGTTGCCGTGCGCCATGCGCCGGCGCAGCGCCTGCGGTGACATGTCGACCAGCTCGATCTGGTCCGCGCGCCGCACCATCTCGTCGGGCACGGTCTCCTGCTGCCGTACCCCCGTGATGGACTCGACGACGTCACCGAGGGACTCCAGGTGCTGGATGTTGACGGTGGAGACGACGTCGATCCCGGCGGCCAGCAGCTCCTCGACGTCCTGCCAGCGCTTGGCGTTGCGGGAGCCGGGGATGTTGGTGTGCGGCAGCTCGTCCACGAGGGCGACCTGGGGGCGGCGCGCGAGTACGGCGTCGACGTCCATCTCCGTGAACACCGCGCCCCGGTAGTCGAGTTCCCGGCGCGGGACCTCCTCCAGGCCGTGCAGCATCACCTCGGTGCGCGGCCGGTCGTGGTGCTCGACGAACGCGACGACGCAGTCGGTGCCCCGTTCGGTCCTGCGGTGGGCCTCGGAGAGCATGGCGTAGGTCTTGCCCACGCCGGGAGCCGCACCGAGGTAGATCCGAAGCCTGCCGCGTGCCATGTCATCCTTCGAAGCGGTAGCCCATGCCGGGCTCGGTGATCAGGTACCGGGGGTGTGAGGGGTCCGCCTCGAGTTTGCGGCGGAGCTGGGCCATGTAGACCCGCAGGTAGTTGGTCTTGTTGCTCTGCGGCACTCCCCACACCTCCTGGAGCAGGTGCTTCTGGGTGACGAGCCGACCGGGGTTGGTGACCAGGATCTCCAGCAGATGCCACTCGGTGGGGGTGAGGCGTACGTCGTGGCCGGAGCGTTCGGCCTTCTTGGCGAGCAGGTCGATGGTGAAGTCGTCGGTCTCCACCCGGGTGGTCTCGGGGGCGAGCGGCACGTCCTCGGTACGGCGGACCGCCGCCCGCAGCCGGGCGAGCAGTTCGTCCATGCTGAACGGCTTGGTGATGTAGTCGTCGGCGCCCGCGTCCAGCGCGGCGACCTTCTCGTCGGAGGCCTGCCGTGCCGACAGCACAAGGATCGGTACACGGGTCCAGCCGCGCAGCGCCTTGATGACGTCGACGCCGTCCATGTCGGGCAGTCCGAGGTCGAGCATCACCACGTCCGGCTGACGCGCGGCCGCCAGCCGGAGGGCCGTGGCGCCGTCGGGCGCCGCGTCCACTCCGTACTGGCGTGCCTGCATATTGATCACGAGTGCCCGTACGAGCTGTGGGTCGTCTTCCACGACCAGCACTCGGGTCATCAGTCGCCCTTGATCAGTTCCTTCAGCGCGATGTTGAGTTCGAGGACGTTCACCCGGGGCTCCCCGATGAAGCCGAGGGTACGGCCCGTGGTGTGGTCCTTCACCAGCTTCTCCACCCGGTCGGCGGAGAGGTTGTTCCTCGCCGCGATCCGGTGGACCTGGAGCTCGGCGTAGGCCGGGGAGATGTCCGGGTCCAGGCCGGAGCCCGAGGAGGTGACGGCGTCGGCCGGCACCTGGGCGGGCGTGACCGTGTAGCCGGGCACCGAGTTGTCCTTGACGACCGCGGCCTTGGCGTCCTTGACCTGCTGGATCAGCACCTTGTTGTCGCCGGCGAGGTTGGTCGCACCCGAAAGGATCAGCGTGTACTGGGTGTTGATGCTGTTGCTGCCGAGTCCGTTGGCCGGGCGGCCCTGGAACCACTTGAGGTCCGCGTCCGGGGTCTCCTGGCCCTTCTTCAGCGGCAGGTTGTAGGACTGGCCGATCAGGGACGAACCGACGACCTTGCCGTCCGACCTGATCTCGGAGCCGTTCGCCTTGCTGTGGAACGCGGCCTGGGCTATGCCGGTGACGACCAGCGGGTAGATGACGCCCGTCACCAGGGTCAGCACGAGGAGGGCACGCAGGCCCGCCCAGAGCAACCGAGCGGTGTTGCTTACGGAGTTGTTCATGGCCTTCAGCCGATTCCGGGGATGAGGGAGATGAGCAGGTCGATGATCTTGATGCCGATGAAGGGGGCGATCAGACCGCCGAGGCCGTAGATCCCCAGGTTGCGGCGGAGCATCTTGTCGGCGCTGACCGGCTTGTACTGGACGCCCCGCAGCGACAGCGGCACCAGCGCGATGATGATCAACGCGTTGAAGACGACCGCGGACAGGATCGCGGAGCTGGGTGAGGACAGGTGCATGATGTTGAGCTTGTCCAGGCCCGGGTAGACCACGGCGAACATGGCCGGGATGATCGCGAAGTACTTCGCGACGTCGTTGGCGATGGAGAACGTGGTCAGCGCACCGCGCGTGATCAGCAACTGTTTGCCGATCTCGACGATCTCGATGAGCTTGGTCGGGTTGGAGTCGAGGTCGACCATGTTGCCGGCCTCCTTCGCGGCCGACGTGCCCGTGTTCATCGCCACGCCGACGTCCGCCTGCGCGAGCGCGGGGGCGTCGTTGGTGCCGTCACCGGTCATCGCGACCAGCTTGCCGCCCGCCTGCTCCCGCTTGATGAGGGCCATCTTGTCCTCGGGAGTGGCCTCGGCGAGGAAGTCGTCGACGCCCGCCTCGTCGGCGATCGCCTTGGCGGTCAGCGGGTTGTCACCCGTGATCATGACGGTCTTGATGCCCATGCGGCGCAGTTCCTCGAACCGCTCACGCATGCCGTCCTTGACGACGTCCTTGAGGTGGATGACACCCAGGATGCGCGCGCCCTCGGCGTCCTCGACCGCGACCAGCAGCGGGGTGCCGCCGGCCTCGGAGATGCGGTTGGCGAGGGTGTCCGCGTCCTCGGCGACGGTGCCGCCCTGCTCGCGGACCCAGGCGATGACCGAACCGGCCGCGCCCTTGCGGATCTTCCTGCCGTCGACGTCCACACCCGACATGCGGGTCTGGGCGGTGAAGGCGATCCACTCGGCCTGCGCCAGCTCGCCCTGGTGCCGCTCGCGCAGCCCGTACTTCTCCTTCGCCAGGACCACGATGGAGCGGCCCTCGGGGGTCTCGTCGGCCAGCGACGACAGCTGGGCCGCGTCGGCGACCTCGGCCTCGGTGGCCCCGCGTACCGGCAGGAACTCGGAGGCCTGGCGGTTGCCGAGGGTGATGGTGCCGGTCTTGTCCAGCAGCAGCGTGGAGACGTCACCGGCGGCCTCGACCGCACGGCCCGACATGGCGAGCACGTTGCGCTGCACCAGCCGGTCCATGCCCGCGATGCCGATCGCCGACAGCAGGGCGCCGATGGTGGTCGGGATCAGACAGACCAGCAGGGCGACCAGCACGACCATCGTCAGATGGGTGCCCGCGTAGTCCGCGAACGGCGGCAGGGTGGCGACGGCCAGCAGGAAGACGATGGTCAGCGAGGCGAGCAGGATGTTCAGCGCGATCTCGTTGGGCGTCTTCTGCCGGGCCGCGCCCTCGACCAGGCTGATCATGCGGTCGATGAAGGTCTCGCCCGGCTTCGTCGTGATCTTGATGACGATCCGGTCGGACAGCACCTTGGTACCGCCCGTGACCGCGGACCGGTCACCGCCGGACTCGCGGATGACCGGGGCCGACTCACCGGTGATCGCCGACTCGTCGACCGACGCGACACCCTCGATGACGTCACCGTCACCGGGGATGATGTCGCCGGCCTCGCAGACCACCAGGTCACCGATCTTCAGCGCGGTGCCGGGCACCTGCTCCTCGGTGCCACCGGCCAGTCGCCGGGCGACGGTGTCGGTCTTGGCCTTGCGCAGGGTGTCGGCCTGGGCCTTGCCGCGGCCCTCGGCGACCGCCTCCGCGAGGTTGGCGAAGATGACCGTCAGCCAGAGCCAGGCGCTGATGGTCCAGCCGAACCAGTCGCCGGGGTCCTTGAAGGAGAAGACCGTGGTCAGGATCGAGCCGACCCACACCACGAACATCACGGGCGACTTGATCATGACCCGCGGGTCGAGCTTGCGGCAGGCCTCGGGGAGGGACCTGATCAGCTGCTTGGCGTCGAACAGGCCCGCGCCGACGCGGCCTTCGGCGGGCTTGTGCCCGGTCGGCGCGTCCTGGTGGGGCGCAAGGGTGGGTGTGGACATGGTGTCCTCGTGGGCTTCCGTTCGGGTTTTCACGACGCCAGCCCCTCGGCCAGCGGGCCCAGCGCCAGGGCCGGGAAGTAGGTCAGACCGGTGATGATCAGGATCGCGCCGACGAGCAGGCCGGTGAAGAGCGGCTTCTCGGTGCGCAGGGTGCCGGCCGTGGCCGGGACGGGCCGCTGCTCGGCGAGCGAGCCGGCCAGTGCCAGCACGAACACCATCGGCAGGAAGCGGCCGAACAGCATGGCCAGTCCGGTCATGGTGTTGAACCAGTCGGTGTTCGCGTTCAGGCCGGCGAAGGCGGAGCCGTTGTTGTTGGCCGCCGAGGTGAAGGCGTACAGCACCTCGGAGAAGCCGTGCGCTCCGGGGTTGAGCATGGAGTGCGGCGGGGTCGGCAGGGCCATGGAGGCCGCCGTGAACACGAGCGCCAGGGCCGGGGTGATCAGGATGTAGATCGCCGACAGCTTGATCTCGCGGGCGCCGATCTTCTTGCCCAGGTACTCGGGCGTACGGCCGACCATCAGACCGGCGATGAACACCGCGATGATCGCCATGATCAGGATGCCGTAGAGGCCGGAGCCGGTACCACCGGGGGCGATCTCGCCCAGCATCATGCTGAGCAGGGTGATGCCGCCGCCGAGGCCGGTGAACGAGGAGTGGAAGGAGTCCACCGCGCCGGTCGAGGTGAGCGTGGTCGTCACCGCGAAGATCGACGAACCGCCGACGCCGAACCGCACCTCCTTGCCCTCGTAGGCGCCGCCCGCGAGCTGGAAGGCGGGGCCGTGGTGGGCGAACTCGGTCCACATCATCAGCGTGACGAAGCCGAGCCAGATGGCACCCATGGTGGCGAGGATCGCGTAGCCCTGCCGGACCGAGCCGACCATCACACCGAAGGTGCGGGTCAGCGCGAACGGGATCAGCAGGATCAGGAAGATCTCGAACAGGTTGGTGAAGGGCGTCGGGTTCTCGAAGGGGTGGGCGGAGTTGGCGTTGAAGTAACCGCCGCCGTTGGTGCCCAGCTCCTTGATGGCCTCCTGGGAGGCGACCGCGCCACCGTTCCACTGCTGCGAGCCGCCCATGAACTGGCCGACCTCGTGGATGCCGGAGAAGTTCTGGATGGCACCGCAGGCGACCAGGATCACCGCGGCGACCGCGGCGACCGGGACCAGGATGCGGACGGTGCCGCGCACCAGGTCGGACCAGAAGTTGCCGATCTCACCGGTGCGCGAGCGCGCGAACCCGCGCACCAGCGCCACGGCGACGGCGATGCCGACGGCCGCGGAGACGAAGTTCTGCACGGCCAGACCGGCGGTCTGGACGATGTGCCCCATGGTCTGCTCGCCGTAGTACGACTGCCAGTTCGTGTTGGTCACGAAGGAGACGGCCGTGTTGAACGACTGCGCCGGGTTGACCGAGGAGAAGCCGAGCGAGCCGGGCAGGATGCCCTGGAGCCGCTGCAGCAGGTAGAGGAAGAGGACGCCGGCCGCGGAGAAGGCGAGGACACCGCGCAGATAGGCGGGCCAGCGCATCTCGGTGTCGGGGTTGGCGCCGATGCCCTTGTAGATCCACTTCTCGACGCGCCAGTGCTTGTCGGAGGAGTAGACCTTGGCCATGTAGTTGCCGAAGGGGACGTAGCAGAGCGCCAGCGCGCCTATGAGGGCGGCGAGCTGGAGCACGGCGGCGGTTACGGGACCCATGTCTGTCTCAGAACCTCTCCGGGAAGATCAGGGCGAGGACGAGATAGCCCAGCAGGGCGACGGCCACGACGAGGCCGACGATGTTCTCGGCGGTCACAGCTTGGTCACCCCCTTGGCGACGAGAGCCACCAGCGCGAAACCCGCGAGCACGGCGACGACGAAGGCCAGATCGGCCATCGTGAACTCCTGAATGAGATTCGGAACGGACTTGGACTGTTAGAGGAAAGCGCCTTTCCGGCCGGATTCAGCCACCGTTGACGGGTCCCTTACGGCGGTGTTCACGCCTTTGACGGGACTCTTACGCGGCCTCGGCCAAGCCGCGACCGGACAGCGCTGTTCGGCCGCCAAAACCACACTGAACTGGGGAAACACCGGCCTCAAAAGCACCGGGCGTATCAGGACACGCGGAACCGCAGGCGGCAGATCACCGCGTCGGTCTCCCGGCGCACGGCGTGTGCGACGACCGCGCCCCGCTGGTTCTGCAGCAGCCGCTGCCAGAGCCGCTCGGGCTCGGTCTCCGGGATCAGCACGGTCACCTGGGTGGCCGGCTCGGACGCGGTGACCTCACGGACGTACGCGGCGATGGGACGGCCGAGGGTGCGCCGCTCACAGCTCAGCCTCACCAGCGGCACCCCGGGGTCCCACTCGGCCCAGGCGCGCTCCAGGGCGTGCAGCTGGGCCCGGTCCTCGGGGTCGGGGTGGCAGACGGTCACGGCGCGGACCTCGTCGCCCAGGGAGGCGGCCGCGGACAGCGCCTGGGAGGTGAGCCGGGACAACGACGAGACCGGCACGATCACCACCGACCGCTCGCGGTGCGGTGGCTCCGGGATCCGTCCGAGCCCGAGCCGCTCCCCGATCCGTCCGTAGGCGCGGTGCACGGCGCCGAAGACGGCGACCAGCAGCGGCAGCAGCACGACGACCAGCCAGGCGCCGTCGGCGAACTTGCCGACGGTGACGACGACGGTCGCGACCCCGGTCAGGACCGCCCCGAAGCCGTTGAGCAGGGCCTTCCCGCGCCAGCCCGGCCCGCGCTCCAGCCGCCAGTGCCGCACCATGCCCACCTGGGCGATGGTGAAGCCGACGAAGACGCCGATGGCGAACAGCGGCACCAGGGTGTTGGTGTCACCACCGGAGAACACCAGCAGCGCCGCCGAGACCAGGGCCAGGGCGAGCACGCCGTGCCGGTGCACCTGCCGGTCGGCTTTGAGCGCGAAGACGTGCGGCAGGTAGTTGTCCCTCGCGAGCAGCTTGAGCAGCACCGGAAGTCCGCCGAACGAGGTGTTGGCGGAGAGGGCGAGAAGGATCATCGTGGCGAACTGGATGACGTAGAAGCCCCAGTTGTGGCCGAGCGAGGCGTCGGCGAGCTGCGCCAGGACGGTCACGCCCTGGACCGGCTGGAGGTGGAACCGGGAGATCAGCACCGACAGCCCGATCAGCATCGCGCCGAGAACGGCGCCGAGGGCGATCTCCGCGTGCTGGGCCCGCCTGACCCGCGGCGCCCGGAAGGAGGGCACGGCGTTGGCGATGGCCTCCACGCCGGTGAGTGCGGCGCAACCGGAGGCGAAAGCTTTCAGCAGGAGCAGGGCGCCGACGCTGGAGGCGTTGTCGGCGAGGACGGAGGCGTGTCCGGCGGCGGTGACGGTACTCACCGGCGACGAACGGAACAGCCCCACGCCGATCAGCACGAAGACCGCCCCGACGAACACGGCCGTCGGCACGATGAACGCCTTGGCCGATTCGACGATGCCCCGCAGGTTCACCCCGGTGACCAGCACCAGCACGGCCAGGCAGATCCACAGCCGGTGCGGGTAGAGGGCCGGGAAGGCGGACGTGAGGGCCGCGACACCGGCGGTCACGGCGACGGCCACGTTGAGGACGTAGTCGAGCACCAGGGAGGCGGCGGCCACCAGACTGGTCCGGGCGCCGAGATGCGTCCGGGCCACGGCGTACGAGCCGCCGCCGTCCGGGAAGGCCGCGATGACCTGCCGGTACGACGCGACGAGCACGGCCAGCAGAGCGGCGATGGCGAGGGTGACGGGCAGTGTGAACCCGAGTCCGTGCGCACCGGCGGCGGCCAGCACCAGCACGATGGCCTCCGGCCCGTACGCCACCGACGCCATCGCGTCCAGCGACAGCGCGGCGAGGCCGGTGACGGCGGTGAGCCGATGCCGCTCACCGGTATCGGGCGGCTCCTCACCGGCGGGCACGGCGCCCGGTTCGGTGGTCAGTACCGACATGGAAGGGTGCTCCTTAACGATCTGGACATGCCTTCGCGCGCGGCAGTACCGCGCGCGATGCGACTAGGTTGTGTCCCGTCCCGGCCAGGGCCGACAATTCCTTGCGCGTTCTTCGCGCGGGAGGGTTCGACTTTGACGCGCTCTTGACGTCGGGTCCCACGCGGAAGCGGAGCTGCGCGCCGATGTGCGGCCGTCGCCGCGTGGGTACGCTCGCCTCCCACGTCCCGGGCCGGCCCACGACCGTCAGAGTCCCGTCAAGGACATGCGGCTCCTGCTGACGCCGCGGACCGCGACTCCTACGTTCACCCCATGCAGCACGGCGAAGAGGCCCGCTCCTCCGAGGACCACCGTTGGTCCAATGACGTCTACACATCGGTCCGTTGTGCCGGAGTCCTGCTCGCCCTGCTCCTCCTGGCCGACTGGGGGGCGGGGACGATCACCTGGTGGCGCGGCAGTCTCTGGACCGCCCTCGCCCTGCTCCTCCTCGCCGTCCTCCACCCGCCAAGGGTCCGCGCCGGCGACGGCTGGCTGACCTCACGTCGGCTGCTGCGCACCCGCAGGGTCCGCACCGATCTCCTGGTCTCCGTCCGCTGCCTCGACGGCATCTCCCCCCGGCTGGTGCTCCGTGACGCCTGCGGCGAACGGCTGATCATCGACCCCCAGGTCCTCGTCGCCAACCCCGACCTGTGGCTGTGCGTGGACGCGGGCGCCCGCAAGGCGGCTGCGGCCGGCACCCTCACATGCGGCTCGACGGCGCTCAGCCGACTCGGCGAACAGGTCGAACGCGAGAGCGCCCGGGGTGTCTTCAAGGCCTCGGGGCTGGAGTAGGTCTCCTCACGTCCTGCCCCACCCCCGGTCACCAGCACGTCGGGGCCTCACCGTGTGGTCATCGCCACCACCCGGTCCCCCGTGTGCGGCACCCGCCAGTCGAAGGCCCCCGCGAGGACGGGCAGTCGGACGGCGGAGGCCTGGTCGTGGTGCGGGGCCGCTGACGGCGAGCCGGTGCGCGAGTCCGCCGTCACCGCGGATCACCATGTGTCCGGTTCGCCCGCCGGATGCCGCCGGCACGAGAAGGGGTGACGTCGCTTCAGCCGGACCGGCGCTCACGGCACGACCGGTTCCGGCCGGGCCGCGTTCAGGGATCACCAGGAGCACGCCAGGGCGCGCGGCGCGGGCCGGGGCCGGCCCCTCCTCGCCGGTCAGCCCGCGCTGACCGGCCCCGCCGTGTCCAGCGCCGCCCCGGTCTGGTCGGCCAGCGTCACCGCGACCATCCGGGCCTGCAACGGAGGCACCGGCCCGGGACCCGGCGTGAGCATGAACCGGCCGAGGTAGTGCCCGTTGCCGTACGCGCGCAGCTCGATCTCGCCCTTCGGCCAGCCGCTCCGGTCCGGGTCCCAGACCCGGTGTCCGACGGTGAGCGCGCCGTCGGCGCCGAGGCGGGAAGGCCGCCCCAGCAGGGTGCCGTACTCGAAGCGGCACCCCGACAGCCCGAGCAGACCGGTCAGCTCGCGGCGCACGTGGTCCACGACGGTGTCGGCGGACCTGGCGGACTGGACCAGTTCGGCGGTGGCGTGGATACGGGCGAGGTAGCCCTCGTCGGTCACCCTGCTGACCTCCAGCCTGCGCGCGTGAGCCGCGAGCCGGGCCACGATCACTCCGACGGCGAGCAGCAGTACGGCCGTCTCGATGCCGGCGCCGGCGCTGATGCCGAAGGTCTCGTACGGCCGGGTCAGGAAGAAGTCGAACCAGGCAGCCGCCGACAGCGCCGCGACCGCTCCGGCCGTACGGCTGCCCAGCGCCGCCACGGCGACGACCACCACGGCCAGGACCAGCGCCGCATTGGTGTGGGACAGCCCGGAGCGCAGGGGGACGAGGGCGAGGGAGACGAGGAAGGGGGCGACAAGGCCGGTGACCAGGGCGACCCGGTCCCTGGTGACGGGCATGCGCCGGCCGAAGGTCACTGGTCCCGGACCGGCTGTGGTGGTCATGAGGTACCTCCTGCGCGCTGCGGGGTCAGGCCGGGTCGGACCCCGTCGGCCAGGGGCAGCGAGACGACCATGGTCAGTCCGCCGCCCGGGGTGTCCTCGGGGGTCAGGGTGCCGTCCATCGCCTCGGTGAGCCCGCGGGCGAGAGCCAGGCCGAGGCCGAGGCCGGTGGTGTTGTCGGTGTCGCCGAACCGCTGGAAGGGCTCGAAGAGCCGGTCGCGGCCGCCCGCCGGCAGGCCGGGTCCCCGGTCGATGATCCGGAGTTCGGCGCGCCCGGCCAGCGCGCTCGCCGTCACCAGCACCGGCTTGCCTGGCGGGCTGTAACGGGCCGCGTTGCCGACCAGGTTGGCGATCACGCGCTCCAGCAGCGGCGGGTCGGCCAATAGCGGCGGCAGGTTCTCCGGCTCGCCGTGCACGTCGACGGCCGGCGTGTCGGCGAGGGCCGCCGGGAGTACCTCCTCCAGGGCGGTGGCCCGGAGGTTGAGGGTCAGGACACCGGCCTCCAGACGGCTGAGGTCGAGGAGGTTGTCGATCAGCCGGCTCAGCCGGGCCATGGACTCCTCGGCGGTGGCGAGGAGTTCGTCTCGGTCGTCCGGGGAGAACTCCACCTCGCGGCTGCGCAGCGAGGTGACCGCCGCCCAGCCCGCCGCGAGCGGGGTGCGCAGGTCGTGGCCGACGGCCCGCAGCAGGGCGGTGCGCATGCGGTCGGCGGCGCGTACCGGTTCGACCTCGGCGGCGGCCTGCGCGAGCCGCGCCCGCTCCACGGCCGAGCCGACGTGCGCCGCGAAGGCGCCGAGCACCCGCCGCTCGGACGCGGAGGGGGTACGACCCCGCAGGACCAGGTAGTTGCCGGGGCCGGCCGGCACGGCGGTGACGTCGGCGCCGTCGGGCAGTTCCCCGACGAGCACGGCGGAATCCATGCCGAAGGTCTCGCGGGTACGCTCCAGCAGCGCCGGGATGGTCTGGCCGCCGCGCACGATGCTCCCGGCCAGCGACGACATGGTCTCGGCCTCCGCGGCGGCCCGGGCCGCGCGCCGGGACAGCCGCAGCGAGCGGTCGACGACCCCGGCGACGGTGGCGGCCACCACCGCGAACACCCCGAGCGCCAGCAGGGCGTTGGGATCGTCGAGGGTGAACCGGCCGACGGGCGGAATGAACCAGTAGTTGAGCAGCAGGGACGCGGTGACGGACGCGATCACGGCGGAGGTGACCCCGCCTATGCAGGCCACGCCGACCACCGCGAGCAGGAAGAGCAGGGCCTCGCTGGTCAGATTGACGGTGCCCCGGACCTGGGCGAGGGCGACGGTCAGCAGCACCGGGAGCACCAGCCCCGCCACCGGTCCCGCGATCAGGCGGCGCGGGGAGAGCGTGCGGCGCCGCGAGGGCAGCAGCGTGCCGCGGCCGGCGCGCTCGTGGGTGACCCGGTGGACGTCGATGTCGCCGGAGAGCGCGGTGACGACCTCCCCCGTCCCCGGTCCGGTGAGGAAGCGTTCGAGGCGGCCCCGGCGGCTGGTGCCGAGGACGAGCTGGGTGGCGTTCTCGGCGCGGGCGAACTCGACCAGGGCGGTGGCCACGTCGTCGCCGACGACCGAGTGGTAGCTGCCGCCGAGGTCCTCGACCAGCCGGCGCTGCCGGGCCAGCGACGCGTGCGAGACACCGGCGGCCAGGCCGTCGCTGCGGGCCACGTGCACGGCGAGCAGGTCGCCGCCCGCCGACCGGTCGGCGATGCGGGCGGCCCGTCGTACCAGCGTGTCGCCCTCCGGTCCGCCGGTCAGCGCGACCACGACCCGCTCCCGGGTCTCCCACACCCCGCCGATGGCGTGCTCGGCGCGGTACGACTGGAGCGCCTCGTCGACCCGGTCGGCCACCCAGAGCAGGGCCAGCTGGCGCAGGGCGGTGAGGTTGCCGGGGCGGAAGTAGTTGGCGAGGGCCGCGTCGACCTTCTCGGGGGCGTAGATGTTGCCGTGCGCCATGCGACGGCGCAGCCCCTCCGGCGGGATGTCCACGAACTCGATCTGCTGGGCCCGCCGGACGACCTCGTCGGGCACCGTCTCGTGCTGCGGCACCCCGGTGATCTTCTCGACGACGTCCTTGAGTGACTCCAGGTGCTGGATGTTGACTGCCGTGATCACGTCGATGCCGGCCGCGAGCAGGTCCTCGACGTCCTGCCAGCGCTTGGGGTGCCGGCCGCCGCCCGGGATGTTGGTGTGCGCGAACTCGTCGACGATCGCCACCTGCGGGCGGCGCGCCAGCACGGCCGCGACGTCCATCTCCTCGAACTCGCCGCCCCGGTAGTCGCAGCGCAGGCGCGCCACCACCTCCAGGCCGTCGGTCATGGCCTCGGTCCGCGGGCGCCCGTGGGACTCCACGAACCCCACCGCCACGTCCGCGCCCCGGGACGCGCGGCGCCGGGCCTCGTCGAGCATGCGGTAGGTCTTGCCGACCCCTGGGGCGGCCCCGAGGTAGACCTTCAGTCGTCCGCGCGGTACGTCGTTCATCACCTCAAAGACAAGCGCGCCGCAGGGCCCCTGGCCCGGCCTCTTGACGCGTCTCTGGCGCCGCTGACGAGGACGTTGACACCGTCTTGACGGCCCGTGGCCGGATAGGATGACGGCGGTGTGCCGGGAAGTCTGGTCGGCGGGGAGTCATCGTGGCTCCAGCAGAACCCCAGGGGGACGGCATGCGCGGCGTGGCTACGGTTCTCGCACTCGTGGTATTGGCGACGGTGGTCGCGACCTTCGCCCGTCGATGGCGGATTCCCGCCCCCTCCCTCCTCGTCGTCGCGGGCCTCGCCGTGGCCCTGCTGCCGGGCTCCCCGCAGATCCAGATCAGCCCGGAGGTCATCGGTCTCGTCGTCCTGCCGCCGCTGCTCTACGCCAGCGCCGAGGAGCTGTCCTGGCGTGAGCTGCGCGCGGTCTGGAAGCCGGTCGGGGTCCTCGCGGTCGGTCTGGTGCTGGCCTCGGCGGCGGCCGTCGGCGCGGTCGCCTCGGTGCTCACCCCGCTGTCCTGGCCGATGGCGTTCGTCCTGGGCGCGATCCTGGCCAGTACCGACCCGGTCGCGGTGACCGCGCTCGGCCGCCGGCTCGCGCTGCCGCCGAAGGTGCAGATGCTGGTCCAGGCGGAGAGCCTCTTCAACGACGCGACTTCCCTGGTTCTCTACCGGGTCGCGGTGAGCGTCGCGGTGGCCTCGGCGGCGGCGAGCTGGGGGACGGCGGGCGGTGAGTTCCTGCTGCTGGCGGGCGGCGGCACCCTGATCGGCGCGGTCGTCGCCGGTGTCGTCACGGTGATCAGGCGGCGCACCGAGGACCCGGTCCTGGAGACGGTGATATCCCTGGTCACGCCGTACGTCGCGTACGTCCTCGCAGAGGCGGCCCACACCTCCGGTGTCACCTCCGTGGTGGTCGCGGGGGTCGTCCTGGGCGGCCGCGGCGACCGGCTCACCGACGCCCGCATCAGGCTTCAGCTGCACGCCGTCCACGGCACCGTGGTCTTCCTGCTGGAGAGCGTGGTCTTCAGTCTGATCGGGCTCGCCCTGCCCGCCCAGGTGCGGGCACTGTCCGACGGCGACCGGGTGTGGCCGCTGTACGCGCTGGCGGTGGCCGCCACGCTGATCGCGGTACGGCTGCTGTGGCTTGCGCCGCTGTCGGCGGTGGTGCAGCGCAAGGGCGGCATCCAGCGGCCGAACTGGCGGGTCCCGGTGGTGCTGACCTGGGCCGGCACCCGGGGCGTGGTGCCGCTGGCCGCAGCGCTGTCGATCCCGGTGGTGGCGAAGGACGGCTCGGCGCTGACCGAGCGCCCGCTGGTCCTGGTCCTGACCACCTCTGTCGTCGTGGTCACCCTCGTCGTCCAGGGCTTCTCCCTGGCCTCCGTGGTGCGTCGCTCCGGTATCGCCCTGGAGCCCGACCACACCGAGCGCGAGGAGGCCGCCGCCCGCTGCCGGCTGGCCGACGCGGGCATCCGGCGGCTGGAGGAGCTGTCCGAGCTGGAGGCCGTGCCCGAGGTGGTCCTGGACCGGCTCCGGCGCGGCCTCGACGCCCGCCTCGACCACGCCCGCGACCGGCTGGCCGACAGCACGGTCGAGTCCGCCGACCTGGTCTACCGGCAGCTGCGCCGCGACCTGATAGCGGTGGAGGCGGCGGAGCTGCGGCGGCTGTACGACGAGAACACGATCAGCGACACGACCCGAAGGCGGCTCCAGCGCTCCTTGGACCTGGAGGAGGCGCGGCTGGCGGACGCGTGACGTCCCGTCAGCGGAACTCCGCCAGCCGGGTCCGCAGCCCCAGCCCGGTCAGCGCCACGGCCAGCAGCAACAGCGCGCAGGTCCAGGCCAGGTGTCCGGTCAGCTCGCCGCGCCCCGCAGCCACCGACTCGTCGAAGTGGGCGCGGTTGATGTCGGTCACCCGGTCCAGCGCGGCCATCCACGCCCCGAAGTGCGCGTTGGACGTGCCCGCCTCCCAGCCCATGCAGAACTCCACCGCCTGCTGTTCCCGGCCGGCGGCGAACAGCGATCGGATCTTCCGGTCGTCGCGTTCGTAGACGGCGTACGCGTCGACCGTCCGCTCGGCCGCGGCCCGCTCCCCGGGGAAGGTGATGTTGTCGAGCTCGCGCCGGAACTCGCCGGTGAAGCGCGGGGCGGCCGCGTCGGACCGGTAGTCCCGCCAGGTGGCGGCGAGCCGGGCGTCGTAGGTCGTGAGCGTGGCGTCCCGGATGCCGTACAGCTCCTGGGACTTGGCGAGGAAGGCGTCCGCGTACCGGGCGCGGCGCTGCGGGTCGAGGAGGAAGCGGCTCTCGTCGGCGTTGGCGTCGTAGGCGGTCGCGCGGGCGCGGGAGAGGGCGACGACGGAGTCGAAGGCGTCGTGCCGGGCGACCGTCAGATGCGTGGCCGAGGAGGAGAGGAGCTGGGTGCCGAGAACGACGGCGGCCACGGCGCACGCGGTGGCGGCCAGGAGGGCGGGGTTGAGGTTTCGGCGGAAGCGGTGGGCCAGGTACCACTGCAGGGCGCCGAGGACGGCGAGGAGCAGCAGGCCGAGCGCGAGGACGGCGACGAGCTGGGCGGAGAGCGCCGAACGGGCCGCCGTGTAGTGGGAGTCGAAGGCCGAGTCGTTGGAGTCGACCAGCTTGCGCGCGTCCGGCAGCAGGTGGCCGCGCAGCAGGTCGGTGGCGTCACGGTAGTCGGTGAGCGCGTCCGGCTTGCCGCCGGTCCTGCGGTCGTTCTCCAGGGCGCGGCCGATGAGTTCCTGGTACTCGGCGAAGTCGTCGGTGATCGACTCGACCGTCTTCTCGTCGGTCCGGTCCCCCTGGGCCGCGGCCGAGAGGTTACGCAGGTCGTGCCCGATCTCGCGGCGGGCGTCGCCGTACAGACCGACGGCCTTGGCGTGCGGGGTGGTCAGCCCGCCCGTGCCGCCGTCCCCGCTGGAGAGCAGGATGTTGGCGGCCTGGGCGTCCATGTCGTTCAGGGCCAGTTCCAGGCCGGCGGCGCTGGTGGTGCGGGGGGCGTCGCGGTCGGCCACGGCGTCCCAGGTGCCGTCCGCGGCCAGTGCGGCGACCAGGAGCAGGATTCCCAGGGCGCCGGCGAGCAGGACCGTGGCCGCGCGCAGAAGGCGCAGCCGTGCCGGAACGGTCGCCCGGAAACGGTGGCGCAGAGCGGCCCGCGCGGCCACGATCCGCGGCCCCGGGCGCCGCTTGCGCGGCTCCGGGATCGGTACGGGCGGCGGGACGACCGTGGTGTGCCGTGGCTCTTCGACAGCCTCGTGCGGAGGTCTGTGTGCTGTGCCGGCCGTCATGGTCACGGTCCCCTCCCAGGTACCCGCCACGGACGGTCGCCCGTCCCCCGTGCCGGTCAAGTCTGCGACCGGATCCGGCCGGGTGCGGGCGGCCTTGATGCGCCTCTGACGACCCTTCAGGCAAGTTTGACGGGACCTTGACGGCATGCTCACGCCGCCCGTACGGGATCCGCAAATACCGCGCTGACCAGGCACGACCGGCGCTCGCCAGGGGATACGTTCACGGTCGGCCGCCCGAGGAGGCCGCGGGCGCCGGCGGCCTCACGGCCCCGGACGGCGGATCCGACCCGGACCGCGGCGGCCGGGGCCCGTTCCTAGCGACGGGCGCCGCGCACCACACCCCGACGGCGTCCCGTCGGCGTCCGTGCGCCCGCCGTGGGGGGGGGGGGGGGGGCCCCCCCCCGGGCCCCCCCCCCCCCGACCCCCCGTCTGGCACCAAACAGACCAACAGATGAGCGAGCGCACCCCCCGCGACGCCCAGGCACCC
>NZ_JBHZAN010000068.1:0-34456 GCF_042754285.1 Streptomyces sp. NPDC059224 | reverse complement strand
GCAGTTCCCCGCGCCCCTGAGAAGCAGGGCGCTGCACGAGCGCCCCAGAAAGGCGCGGGGAACTGCGCGACAAGCCCCCACCGGCCCACGGCCGACCGGGCACGGGCCGACAGGCCCTAGTCCTCGAAGCCCTCCGCGATACTGCGTTCGCGCAGCTCGCGTATCTCGCGTCGTCTCGCCAGGCGGTGCGTCCGGCGGATCTGGGCCTCCTGGTAGCGGCGCCGGTCCCGGTCGGTCTCCGGAACCACCGGCGGTACCCGGCGGGGCTTGCCGTCGGCGTCGACCGCCGCGAAGACCAGGTAGGCCGAGCCGACCTGGGTGGCGGGGTTCGACTCGTTCCAGCGCTCGGCGAGAACCCGCACGCCGACCTCCATGGACGTCCGGCCGGTCCAGTTGACCTGCGCCTTGACATGGACCAGGTCGCCGACCCGGACCGGCTCCAGGAACGCCATCTCGTCCATGGACGCGGTGACGGCGGGACCGCCCGAGTGGCGCCCGGCGACCGCGCCCGCCGCGTCGTCGACGAGTTTCATGATCACGCCGCCGTGCACCGTGCCGAGGAGGTTGGTGTCGTTGTGGGTCATGATGTGGCTCAGCGTGGTCCGGGACGCGGACGTCGGCTTGCCGGGAATATCGGACTCCGCCTCGGGGGCCTGGTCTGTCATGCCCCCTACCTTATGCCGAAGTGACAATCACGGAATTTGTGTCGGGTTGGCAACAGCGGTGCCCTGATTTCCCGACGACCCTTGTAAGAGGTACAGGCGCTGCCTGCACACTGGGGCCCATGAGCGAATGGCCCGAGGGACGGTCGAACGACAACCGCGGCAACCGGTACGGACGCGGTAGCGCAAGCGCGCAGCCTGAGGGCGCCCGCGTGATGCGCCAGGTACGACGCGGGGAGCCGTCGGCGCCGCCGTACGGCGCGCCGCAGCAGGGGGGCGGCGGCTACGCCGGCGTCCCGCAGCAGCCGGCGTACGGCAACGGGTACGACGACGGCTCCGGGTACGACAGCGGCTACAACACCGGCCAGGTCTACGGCGGCGGCCCCGGGGGCGGGGGACCCGGCGGCACTCCTGAGCGCGGCCCGCGTCCGGCTCCGAACTGGCGCAAGAGGATCAAGTGGACCGCGATCGTCGTGGTGAGCGTGCTGATCGTCACATCCGTCGCGACCTACTTCTGGGCCGACTCCAAGCTGCACCGGGACGTCGACCTGTCGAAGGTCATCGACCGTCCCTCCGCCGGTGAGGGCACCAACTACCTGATCGTCGGTTCCGACAGCCGCAAGGGCATGTCGGACGAGGAGAAGAAGAAGCTGCACACGGGGTCGGCCGAGGGCCAGCGCACGGACTCGATGATGATCCTGCACGTCGGTGACAACGGCGACACACTGATCTCCCTCCCCCGTGACTCGGACGTGGAGATCCCCTCGTACCAGGGGTCCACGTCCGGCAAGGTCTACCAGGGCACCGGCCGGCACACGAAGCTGAACGCGGCCTACGCCGAGGACGGCCCGACCCTGCTCGTGCGCACGGTCGAGTTCAACACCGGGCTGCACATCGACCACTACGTGGAGATCGGCTTCGCCGGCTTCGCGGACATCGTGGACGCGGTCGGCGGGGTCACGATAGACATCGACAAGGGCTTCACGGACAAGTACTCGGGCGCCGACTTCAAGGCGGGCAAGCAGACCCTGAACGGCGAGGAGGCCCTCGCCTTCGTCCGCACCCGGCACGCCTTCGCCGCGTCCGACCTCCAGCGCACGAAGAACCAGCAGAAGTTCCTGGCGGCGCTGGCCCACCAGGTGGCGACCCCCTCGACGATCCTGAACCCCTTCAAGCTCTACCCCACCCTCGGCGCGGGCCTGGACTCCCTCACCGTCGACAAGGACATGAGCCTGTGGGACCTGGCGTCGATGTTCTTCGCGATGAAGGACGTCAACGGCGGCGACGGCACCTCGATGAACATGCCGGTCTCCGGCTCCACGGGCGGCAACCTCGTCTGGGACAAGGCCAAGGTCAAGACCCTGGTCGACGAGTTGAAGAACGACCAGAAGGTCACCGTCACCGACAACTGAGACGGGTCGTACACGGTTCGGGGGCACCCTGCGGGGCGCCCCCGACGCCGTTTCAGCGGGGTGTCACATGGACGCGCCCGCCATCGAGCGGCACATCTCGGCGCAGTTGCGACACGCGTCGGCGCAGCGCTTCATCTGCGGGTCGTCCGGCATGGACATACACGCCTCGGCGCACATGTCGCAGGCCTTGGCGCACATGGCGCACATCTCGGCGGACAGCGGCGAGCGCCGCATCATCATGTCGGCGCACATCCGGGTCATCTCGGAGCAGTCCATCAGCGCGCGCATGATGCGCATGTGCGCCTGGCCGCCGTCCATGGACATGCAGGAGCTCATGGTCTCCTCGCACATCGTGTGCGTGGCCATGCACGTGTTGACGCACTCCTGCATCTGCTTGCTCATGGCCGTCATGGGTCCGGTCTGGGTCATGGCTCCTCCAGGGGAGAGAGGGAAGGGCCCGGGGCAGGCCCCGTTCGTCTTCCTTCTAAGCCCGACCGATCGGTAGCGCCATTCGGCGACAGCACGGGAAAAGGCGCCCCGAAGGACGCCTTTCCGGTGGTTTCCCCGCGGGTTACGGCAGGTTCCGGGCCATCACGATCCGCTGGACCTGGTTGGTGCCCTCGTAGATCTGGGTGATCTTGGCGTCGCGCATCATGCGTTCGACCGGGTAGTCGCGGGTGTAGCCGTAGCCGCCGAGGAGCTGGACGGCGTCCGTGGTGACCTCCATGGCGGTGTCGGAGGCGAAGCACTTGGCCGCCGCGCCCTGGAAGGTGAGGTCGGAGTCGCCGCGCTCGGAGGCGGCCGCGGCCTGGTAGGTGAGGGCGCGGGCGGCGGCGATCTTCATGGCCATGTCGGCGAGCATGAACTGGATGCCCTGGAAGTCGCCGATCGGCTTGCCGAACTGCTTGCGCTCCTGGACGTAGCCCTTGGCGTAGTCCAGCGCGCCCTGGGCGACACCGAGGGCCTGGGCGGCGATGGTGATGCGGGTGTGGTCCAGGGTCTTCATCGCCGTGGCGAAGCCGGTGCCCTCGGCGCCGATCATGCGGTCGGCCGGGATGCGCACGTTGTCGAAGTAGACCTCACGGGTCGGCGAGCCCTTGATGCCGAGCTTCTTCTCCGGGGCGCCGAAGGAGACTCCCTCGTCCGACTTCTCGACCACGAAGGCGGAGATGCCCTTGGAGCGCTTGTCGGGGTCGGTCACGGCCATCACCGTGTAGTACTCGCTGACACCGGCGTTGGTGATCCAGCGCTTCACGCCGTTGAGCACGTAGTGGTCGCCGTCGCGGACCGCCTTCGTCTTCATGCCGGCCGCGTCGGAGCCCGCCTCCGGCTCGGAGAGGGCGTACGAGAACATCGCGTCGCCCTTGGCGAGCGGTGCCAGGTACCTCTTCTTGAGGTCCTCGGAGCCGGAGAGGATCACCGGGAGCGAGCCCAGCTTGTTCACGGCGGGGATGAGGGAGGAGGAGACGCAGGCGCGGGCCACCTCCTCGATCACGATGACCGTGGCGAGCGCGTCGGCGCCGGAGCCGCCGTACTCCTCGGGAACGTGCACGGCGTGCAGGTCGTTGGCGACCAGCGCCTCGAGCGCCTCCTGCGGGAAGCGGGCCTCCTCGTCGACCGCGGCCGCGTACGGGGCGATCTTCGCCTCGACCAGCGCGCGGACGACGTCGCGGAGCATGTCGTGCTCCTCGGACGGGCGGTACAGGTCGAAGTCAGCCGATCCGGCCAAGGTCTCTCACTCCAGACGCAGTGGTGCTGACGCTAATTACTGTCAAGTAACCCAAAGTTTAGGGCGCGGCCCGCACAACGGTGACGTGAGGTACGCGACAGCGGGAAAGTTGCCCGCAGGAGGGCCCGGTTATGCTCGGCCCCGCAGCAGCACCAACGTCCCCGAGCTGGAGCATTCCATGAGCCTCAAGATCACTGTGATCGGCACCGGTTATCTCGGCGCCACGCATGCCGCGGCCATGGCGGAGCTCGGCTTCGAGGTCCTCGGTCTCGACGTCGTACCCGAGAAGATCGCCATGCTGGAGCGTGGCGAGACCCCGATGTACGAGCCGGGCCTGGACGACCTGCTGCGCCGGCACGTGGCGGGCTTCGAGGGCTCCAGCGGGCGGCTGCGCTTCACCACCGACTGGGCCGAGGTGGGCGCCTTCGGTGACGTCCACTTCGTCTGTGTGAACACCCCGCAGAAGCACGGCGAGTACGCCTGCGACATGTCGTACGTCGACTCCGCGATCGCGTCGCTGGCCCCGCATCTCACCCGGCCCGCGCTGGTGGTCGGCAAGTCGACCGTGCCGGTCGGTTCGGCGGAGCGGCTCGCCGCCTACCTCGCCGAGAACGCGCCGGCGGGCGCCGAGGCCGAGCTCGCCTGGAACCCGGAGTTCCTGCGGGAGGGCTTCGCCGTCCAGGACACCCTGCACCCCGACCGGATCGTGGTCGGCGTGCGCGGCGAGCGCGCCGAGAAGCTGCTGCGCGAGGTGTACGCGACCCCGGTGGGCGAGGGCACGCCGTTCGTGGTCACCGACTTCCCGACGGCCGAGCTGGTGAAGACGTCCGCGAACTCCTTCCTCGCCACCAAGATCTCCTTCATCAACGCCATGGCCGAGGTGTGCGAGGCGGCGGGCGGCGACGTGGCCAGGCTGGCCGAGGCGATCGGGCACGACGACCGGATCGGGAAGAAGTTCCTGCGCGCCGGGATCGGGTTCGGTGGCGGCTGCCTGCCCAAGGACATCCGCGCCTTCATGGCCCGCGCGGGCGAGCTGGGCGCCGACCAGGCGCTGACCTTCCTGCGCGAGATCGACTCCATCAACATGCGGCGCCGGGGGCAGATGGTCGAGATGGCCCGGGAGGCGCTGGGCGGCGGGTCGTTCCTCGGGAAGCGGGTCGCGGTGCTCGGCGCCACGTTCAAGCCGGACTCGGACGACGTACGGGACTCGCCGGCGCTGAACGTGGCCGGGCAGATCCATCTGCAGGGCGGGCAGGTGACCGTTTACGACCCGAAGGGGATGGACAACGCCCGGCGGCTGTTCCCGACGCTGGGCTACGCCGGCAGCGCCGAGGAGTGTGCGCGGGGGGCCGATGTGGTGCTGCACCTCACCGAGTGGCGGGAGTTCCGGGAGCTGGATCCCGCCGCGCTGGGCGCGGTGGCCTCGGCGAAGGTGATCCTCGACGGGCGCAACGCGCTGGAGCCGGAGGTCTGGCGGCGGGCGGGCTGGACGTACCGTGCGATGGGGCGTCCGACCGCCTAGTCCCGTACGGGGGTGCTCGGATCAGGGCGACACCGGTTCGGCCGAGGCTCAGTCGGCCGAACCGGTGTCTTGTCGCATTCTGCACCACGCGGCACAGGCGCGGCCGACGAACCGCCTGGGCCTTACCTGTCCTTGGCCCGGTACCGGCGCATCTTGGCGCGCGCCCCGCACACCCGCATCGAGCACCAGCGGCCGCGGCCGGCCGGACTGCGGTCGTAGTAGGCCCAGTGGCAGGTGTCGGCCTCGCAGGCCTTGAGGCGGGTCCAGGTGCCCTCGACCAGCGCACCGGCGACGGCGGCCGCGACCCGCGAGACCAGGGGGCCCGCGTCGGCGGGGGCCAGGGTGGCCGAGCCGTCGGCGGGGTCCACGGCCACGCGGAGGGGGGCGTCGGCCAGCAGTTCGCCCAGTGGGGTCACCGCGCGGTGCGGCGGGTGGCCGGCGTGGGCGAGGAGCGTGGCGCGCAGCGATTCGCGCAGGGCGCGCGCGGGTGGCAGTTCGGCCTCCGTGATGCCGAGGCGTTCCCTGCCGTCCGGCGTGTCGAGCGCGTCGGCGCCCGACTCGATGTCCAGCGTGTTCACCAGGGCCTCGACCAGGGTCAGGCCGCCCGGCGCGGGCGATCTCTCGCTCATCCCTGCCAGCTACCTCCGAATTCCCTTGCGAGGTTACCTCCACTGCGGGAGCATGCGGTAACGGTGACCGGTTACCCGGCTCTACAGGTAACCAGTAACTCGAACACACACGGACACACTCGGACTTCGAGGAGGAAGTCATGGCTCTCGCCAAGCTCGGTGCCGTCGTCCTGGACTGCCCTGACCCGTCCGCGCTCGCCGGTTTCTACGCCGGCGTGCTGGGCGGCAGCGTCGAGGGGGACGAGGAGTGGGTGGACCTGACGGTGCCCGGCGGACGGGTGCTGGCCTTCCAGCGGGCGCCCGGTTTCGTGGCGCCGAAGTGGCCCGCGCCCGACGACTCCCAGCAGTTCCACCTGGACCTGGTGGTGGACGACCTGGACGCGGCCGAGAAGGGGGTCCTGGAGCTGGGCGCGAAGCCGCTGGACGCGGCGGACCGGGAGCGGACCTTCCGGGTGTACGCCGACCCGGCTGGGCACCCGTTCTGTCTCTGCGCCTGCTGACCCGGGGAGGACCCATGGCGATCGTCGCCCGACTGCGCAACGTAGTGATCGACTGTCCCGACCCGCTCGCACTGGCCCGCTTCTACGCCGCCGTGGCCGGGGGCACCCCGGTGGCGGAGGACGACGAGTGGGTCGTCCTGCAGGTACCGCAAGGACCGCGGCTGGGCTTCCAGCGGGTGGCGGGGTACACGCCGCCCGAGTGGCCGCGGGCGGACCGCAACCCGCAGCAGCTCCATCTCGACTTCGACGCGGGGGCGACCTGGGAGGAGGTCGACGCGGCCCACGAGAAGGTGCTGGCGCTGGGGGCGCGACCGCTGGACCTGGAGGACCGGGAGAAGAAGGACTTCCAGGTGTACGCCGATCCGGCGGGTCACCCCTTCTGTCTGTGCCGGATCCCCTGATCACGTCCTGTGCTGACGTCCTGTGCTCACGTCGTGCGGACCGGCCGGGCGGGGTCACATCTCCGGCTCGGCCGGTCTGCCCGGGACCGGCTCGCGGCGGCGTTGGGCCGCGCGGGCGGTGAAGTCGGCGCTGCGCAGGACGCGCTGGACGTTCCCCCAGGTCAGCAGGGACAGCTCGGTCTCGGACCAGCTTCGCCTGAGCAGTTCGGCGATCAGGTGCGGGTAGCGGGAGGGGTCGGCGAGGTCGCGGGGGTGGGCGGCGCCGGAGTCGTAACTGCCGGACAGCGCGACGCACTCGGGGCCGGCCACGATCCGCACGTGGTCGAGATGGTCGGCGACGTCAGGCACGGTCGGCCCGGACTGCTCGGCGGCCAGCGGCACCATGCACAGCCCCCGCTGCTCGCCGAGCTGGGCCAGCAGCGCGTCGGAGAGGTTGGCGGGGTGCGGGCGCACGGAGGCCGCGCCGGAGCGGGTGCACACGACCGGCGTCTTGGACAGGGCGAGCACCCGGGCGAGGACGCTCTCGGGGGCGCCGGACAGGTCGGCGAGCACGCCGAGCCGGTTCATCTCACGGATCACCTCCTCGCCGAACCGGGTCAGCCCCTCCCGGTCCGCCCAGTCGGCGCCGGCCAGCGAGAGGACCCGCAGGCCGAGGGAGTTCAGGACACGCAGGATGCCGAGGGAGCCGTCGACGGCGGCGGCGGAGGCGGGGCCGAGCACCACGGCGACCCGGCCGCAGTTGCGGGCGTCGATGATCTGCCCGGCGGTGCGCACCAGCCGGAGCCCCTCCGGATGCCTCTCGACCACCCGGCGCACCAGGTCCAGCCGTTCCAGCGTGGCCCCCACGGCCCGGTCGCGGTGCTCCGAATCCGGCTGGTCCAGCGACCAGAACAGCGCGCCCACGTGCCCCTCGCGCAGCCGGGGCACGTCCGTGTCCACGGCGGCCTCGCCCAGCTCCAGGTCGTACCAGGGCAGCGGTCCCAGCGCCCGCGAAAGCCCGCTGTAGCCGTCCGCGACCGGGTACGCGTCCAGCAGGACGTGGGCCTGTGCCAGGAACTCGGTGTCGGACACCACGGGGAACGGGTCGTACGGGAGGCTGTCGTCCTCGCCGACCTCGGTCGTGGTGGGAACGTCGTGGAGGTCGGCCATTTGCGGGCTCCGTACGTCGTCGTGAGCTACGTCGTGATGGGGCTGTAGCCCACCGTCGCACGGCCGACCGGGAGGGTTCCTGGTGGACGGGGCGTTCGGGGGTACGACCGGGGGCGGGGCGGCCGGTACAGCGGTCCGCCCCGCCCCCGGGTCCCGTCAGCCGTCCAGTTCGGCGATCGTCGCGTTCGACGGCCCCCGGGTGCCCTGGAGGTCCCGGGCCACGTCCTCCGCCGCGCCCAGCACGCGGACCGCGTTCTGCCAGGTGAGCTTGGCCAGGTCGGCACGGGACCAGCCGCGGTCGAGGAGTTCGGCGATCAGGTTCGGGTAGCCGGAGACGTCGTTCAGGCCGTCGGGGGTGAAGGCGGTGCCGTCGTAGTCGCCGCCGATGCCGATGTGGTCGACGCCGGCGGTCTCGCGCATGTGGTCGAGGTGGTCGGCGACCGTGGCGGTCGTCGCGACGGGGCGGGGGTGGCTCTCCTCGAAGGCCCGGTGGATCTTCATCGCGTCCTCGCCGGTGTCGAGGTGGTGGAAGCCGTGCGCGCGCATGTTGTCGTCGGCCGCCGCCGTCCAGTCGACCGCCGCCTGGAGCACGAACTTCGGTACGAACGTCACCATGGCCACACCGCCGTTGCCGGCGAGGCGTTCGAGGACGTCGTCCGGGATGTTGCGCGGGTGGTCGCAGACGGCCCGGGCGGAGGAGTGCGAGAAGATCACCGGCGCGGCGGTGGTGTCCAGGGCGGCGCGCATGGTCGTCGGGGCGACATGGGAGAGGTCCACCAGCATGCCCAGGCGGTTCATCTCCCGGACCACCTCGCGGCCGAACGCGGACAGGCCGCCGACCCTGGGCTCGTCGGTCGCCGAGTCCGCCCAGTCGTTGTTGTCGTTGTGGGTGAGCGTCATGTAGCGCACGCCCAGCTCGTACAGACCGCGCAGGGTGCCCAGCGAGTTGTCGATGGAGTGGCCGCCCTCCGCACCCATGAGGGAGGCGATCCGGCCCTCGGCGCGGGCCGCCTCCATGTCGGCGGCGGTCAGCGCGGCCCGCAGGTCCGCCGGGTAACGGGCGATCAGCTGCCGTACGCAGTCGATCTGTTCCAGTGTCGCCGGGACCGCGCCGGGCAGGTCCGAGCGCACGTACACCGACCAGAACTGGGCGCCCACCCCGCCCTCGCGCAGGCGCGGGATGTCGGTGTGCAGGTGCGCGTTCTGGTGCGTGGCGATGTCACGGGAGCCGAGGTCGTAGCGGACCTGCTCGCGCAGTGCGTACGGCAGGTCGTTGTGCCCGTCGACCACCGGAAACTCGCGCAGCAGGGACCGGGCTTCGTCGGATGAGGTCATTGCGTATTGCTTCCCGGAGTCCTACTTGCCGAAGCCGAAGCCGTTTGAGCCGCCGTCGACCTTGGCCCGCAGGCGCTTGCCCTTCTCGGCCGCCTGGTCGTTGAGCTCCTGCTGGAAGTCCCGCATCCGGGCCAGCAGGTCCTCGTCGTGCGTGGCCAGGATACGGGCGGCCAGCAGGCCCGCGTTCCGGGCGCCGGCGACCGAGACCGTGGCGACCGGGACACCGGCCGGCATCTGCACGATCGACAGCAGGCTGTCCATGCCGTCGAGGTACTTCAGCGGGACCGGGACGCCGATGACCGGCAGGGGGGTGACGGAGGCGAGCATGCCCGGGAGGTGGGCCGCCCCCCCGGCACCCGCGATGATCACCTTCAGCCCGCGCTCCGCCGCCTGCTCGCCGTAGGTCACCATCTCGCGCGGCATGCGGTGCGCGGAGACGACGTCGACCTCGTACCCGATCTCGAACTCGTCCAGGGCCTTGGCTGCGGCCTCCATGACGGGCCAGTCGGAGTCGGAACCCATGACGATGCCAACAACGGGGCTCATTCGGTGATCGTGCCTCTCAGGTAGCCGGCAGCGTGACGTGCGCGTTCGAGAACGTCGTCCAGGTCGTCGCCGTAGGTGTTGACGTGACCGACCTTGCGGCCGGGCTTCACGTCCTTGCCGTACATGTGGATCTTCAGTCTGGGGTCGCGGGCCATGCAGTGCAGGTACGCGGAGTACATGTCGGGGTAGTCGCCGCCGAGGACGTTGACCATGACCGTCCACTTCGCGCGCGGGCGCGGGTCGCCCAGCGGCAGGTCCAGGACCGCGCGGACGTGGTTGGCGAACTGGCTGGTGATCGCGCCGTCCTGGGTCCAGTGGCCGGAGTTGTGCGGGCGCATCGCCAGCTCGTTGACGAGGACGCGGCCGTCGCGGGTCTGGAACAGCTCGACGGCCAGGTGGCCGACCACGCCCAGTTCCTTGGCGATCCGCAGCGCCATCTCCTCGGCCCGCAGGGCGAGCGCCTCGTCCAGGTCGGGGGCGGGCGCGATCACCGTGTCGCAGACGCCGTTCACCTGCCGGGACTCGACCACCGGGTAGGCGACGGCCTGGCCGTGCGGGGAGCGTACGACGTTGGCGGCGAGTTCGCGGACGTAGTCGACCTTCTCCTCGGCGAGGACGGGCACGCCGGCCCGGAACGGGTCGGAGGCCTCCTCCGCCGTCTCCACGACCCACACGCCCTTGCCGTCGTATCCGCCGCGGACCGTCTTGAGGACCACGGGGAAGCCGTCGCCCTCGGCCGCGAACCGGACCACGTCCTCCGGGTCGGCCACGATCCGGTGGCGCGGGCAGGGGATGCCGAGCGCGTCGAGCCTCGCCCGCATCACGCCCTTGTCCTGGGCGTGCACGAGAGCGTCGGGGCCGGGGCGCACGGGGATGCCGTCCGCCTCCAGGGCCCGCAGGTGCTCCGTGGGCACGTGCTCGTGGTCGAAGGTGATCACGTCGCAGCCGCGCGCGAACGCGCGCAGTGTCTCCAGGTCGCGGTAGTCGCCGATGACGACATCGCTCACCACCTGGGCCGCGGAATCCTGAGGAGTGTCACTGAGGAGCTTGAACCTGATGCCCAACGGGATGCCCGCTTCGTGCGTCATACGCGCGAGCTGGCCCCCGCCGACCATGCCGACTACCGGGAACGTCACACCCCCAGGGTATCGGCCGCGCCACGGTGGCCGGTTTCCCCGCCCGCCACCAGGACTCTTACCGACCGTTTCGTCGCTTCTTGCCCCGCTTTTCCGGGCTTCTTTCCAAGCCGTTCCCGACCTGTGCCGTCATCCACGGGCGTGGGACATACTGGCTCGTTAGAGTGGCTGGGTCGCAATATCTACGGACGGGAGCCCGCACAACCATGGAACGTGGTTCCTCGGGGCTGCAACGGCTCGTACGCGAGGTCGCCAAATTCGGCGCCGTCGGCGGCGCCGGCATTCTCGTCAATCTCGGCGTCTTCAACCTGGTCCGGCATCTCACCGAGCTTCCGGTGGTACGGGCGAGCGTGATAGCGACCGTCGTCGCCATTGTCTTCAACTACCTGGGCTTCCGCTACTGGACGTACCGGGACCGTGACAAGGGCGGCCGCACCAAGGAACTCACCCTGTTCCTGCTGTTCAGCGCGGTGGGCCTGGTGATCGAGAACGGTCTGCTGTACCTGGCGACCTACGGCTTCGGCTGGGACAGCCCGCTGCAGAGCAACGTCTTCAAGTTCGTCGGCATCGGCGTGGCCACGCTGTTCCGCTTCTGGTCGTACCGCACCTGGGTGTTCAAGGCGCTGCCGGCCCGGGAGACGGTCGCCGACGCGGAGGCGATCCTGGAGCGGGCCGCCGACTCCCCGGAGCCCAAGCCCAGGCAGCGGGTCTTCTGACCCCTGCTGGACCCCCTAACGGACCGTCGGCAGGTCCTCGTCCGCCGGCTTGTGCGCGGGCGGTGTGCGGGACAGGAACAGACCGAACACCGGCGGCTGGGCCTGGAGCAGTTCCAGACGGCCGCCGTCCGCCTCCGCGAGGTCACGGGCTACGGCCAGGCCGATCCCGGTGGAGTTGCGGCCGCTGATCGTCCGCTCGAAGATCCGGTTGCCGAGGTCGGCGGGCACCCCGGCCCCCTCGTCGGTCACCTCCACGACCGCCTGGTTGCCTGTGACCCGGGTGCGCAGGGCGACCGTGCCGCCGCCGTGCATCAGCGAGTTCTCGATCAGCGCGGCGAGCACCTGCGCGACCGCGCCGGGGGTGCCCACCGCCCGCAGATGCCGCTTGCCCGAGCTGACGATCGCCCGGCCGGAGCTGCGGTAGGCGGGCCGCCACTCGGCGAGCTGCTGCTGGATGACCTCGTCCAGGTCGAAGGTGACGGCCGAGCCGGTACGCGGGTCACGGGAGTTCGTCAGCAGCCGTTCCACGACGTCGGTCAACCGCTCCACCTGCGTCAACGCGACATTCGCCTCCTCCTTCACGATGTCCGGGTCATCGGTGAGGGTGATCTCCTCAAGGCGCATGGACAGGGCGGTGAGGGGCGTGCGCAGCTGGTGGGAGGCGTCCGCGGCCAGCCGCCGCTCGGCGGTGAGCATCCGCCCGATCCGCTCGGCGGAGGAGTCCAGCACGTCGGCGACCCGGTCCAGCTCCGGGACGCCATACCGCTTGTGCCGCGGGCGCGGGTCGCCGGATCCCAGCCGTTCGGCGGTCTCGGCGAGGTCGGTGAGCGGGGAGGCGAGCCGGTTGGCCTGGCGGATGGCCAGCAGCACGGCGGCGATCACGGCGAGCAGCGCGACGGCCCCGATGATCAGCAGCGTACGGCCGACCTCGCGGGTCACCGTGGACCGCGGCTCCTGGACGGTGACCGTCTCGCCCTCCTCACCGTCGGCGGTGTAGTGGATGACGTCGCCCTCGGGCCTGGCCCCGAGCTCGATCGGCGCCTTGCCCGGGATGCGGATGACGGCGTACTGGTCCTTGCCGACCTGGCTGTGCAGTATCTCGGCGGTGACGTCCTCGTCCCCGAGGATGCGGCTGTCGACGATGCTGGCGAGCCGGAGCGCCTCGGAGTCGACGCGCTCCTGGGCGCTGTTGCTGATGGTCCGCGACTCGACGATGACGAGAGACACGCCGAAGACGGCGATGACGACCAGCACGACGGCGAGGGTGGACTGGATCAGACGACGACGCACGGCACTCTCCGGGAAACGGCCACGTCAGCGCCCCGAAAGGGGCGCGGGGTGCAAACATGTGCGGCTCCGCCGCGTGTGCGCGACCGGCCCGCCGTGACGGTCGGTCGCGCACACCGCACCAGCCGGCCACGGCGCAACGCTCGTAGCCGACCTAGCTCTTCTCGAAACGGAACCCGACACCACGCACCGTAGCGATGTACCGCGGGTTCGCCGCGTCGTCGCCGAGCTTCTTGCGCAGCCACGAGATGTGCATGTCGAGCGTCTTCGTCGACGACCACCACGTCGTGTCCCAGACCTCGCGCATCAACTGGTCACGGGTGACCACTCGCCCGGCGTCCCGTACCAGCACCCGCAGCAGGTCGAACTCCTTCGCGGTGAGCTGGAGTTCCTCGTCCCCCATCCAGGCCCGGTGCGACTCGACGTCGATCCGCACCCCGTGCGTGGCCGGCGGCTGCGCGGGCTCGGCGGCGCCGCGGCGGAGCAGCGCCCGCACCCGGGCGAGCAGTTCGGCGAGCCGGAAGGGCTTGGTCACGTAGTCGTCGGCACCCGCGTCCAGACCGACGACGGTGTCCACCTCGTCGGCCCGCGCGGTCAGGATGAGGATCGGTACCGCGTGGCCCTCGGCACGCAGCCGGCGCGCGACCTCCAGGCCGTCCATGCCGGGCAGCCCGAGGTCGAGCACGACCAGGTCGATGCCGCCCTGCATTCCGGCGTCGAGCGCGGTGGGTCCGTCCTCGCGCACCTCGACCTCGTAACCTTCCCGGCGCAGTGCGCGGGCCAGCGGCTCCGAAATGGACGCGTCGTCCTCGGCGAGCAGTACACGGGTCATGAGGTGATGGTAGTCCGATTACGCGCTGTGCCGGGGTGTGATGGGCGCCCGGGATTCTTACCTTGGGGCACAGTGGTACGAACCTGTGAGCGAGAGGTGAGACGGTAGGACGCGCCTTCGAAAGCGGGTGCACGGTTCCCGCGACACCTGTGATCCGTGTCTCAAGTCCTTCCATATCCGCCAGTGTCCTGACGTACAGTGACGTGAACGCCTGTAGTACACCCGGGGACCTTTGGTGGGCTTCTTGACACTGAAGGTCTCTTTTGTGTGCGGGTCGGCCCAGGCCGGCCTCGAAAGGAATGACCTCTGGCCGGGCTCCGGACGCGACACAGCGTCACGGGGCGTGGATCCCGGTGGTCGCCGTCCCCCGCTCCGTGGTCCGGGGTGGACTCCCCCTGGGCGTGGGGTGGACGGTCCGACCCGCCGGTGCCGGCCGCTCCCCCCCACGGGCGCGCACAGCCCCACCGCGCGTCCCGAGCAGCAAGGAACGACCCATGGCGTCCAGCCTGACGAAGGACTCGGTCCGACCGGGCACCCCCGGTTCCGAGAAGACCTTCTTCGGCCACCCCCGCGGACTGGCCACCCTCTTCATGACCGAGATGTGGGAGCGTTTCTCCTACTACGGCATGAAGGCCCTGCTTCCGCTGTACCTGGTCGCTCCCGGCGGCCTGCACATGACCGCGGCCACCGCGACGGCGATCTACTCGGTGTACCTGTCGCTCGTGTACCTGCTCGCGCTGCCGGGCGGGTGGTTCGCCGACCGTGTGCTCGGCCCCCGCAAGACGGTCGCCGTCGCGGGCGTGATCATCATGCTCGGCCACCTGACGCTGGCGCTGCCCGGCTCGGGGACGTTCTTCGCGGGTCTCGGTCTGGTCGCCATAGGGTCAGGCCTGCTGAAGGCCAACATCTCCACGATGGTGGGTCACCTGTACGACGGTCCGGACGACCCGCGCCGTGACGGTGGCTTCACGCTCTTCTACATCGGCATCAACGTGGGCGCCTTCGCCGCGCCGCTGGTCATCGGCACGGTCGGCGAGAACTACAACTGGCACCTGGGCTTCGCGCTGGCCGCGCTCGGCATGGCGCTGGGTCTCGCCCAGTTCCTGCTCGGCACGCGGCACCTGAGCTCGCGTTCCGACATCGTCCCGACGCCGCTGTCCGCCGCGGAGAAGAAGGCGACGCTGACGAAGGCCGGCTTCTGGGCCGCCGTCGCCGCGGTCTTCTACGTCGTCGTGGGTGTCTCCGGCGTCTACACGCTGAACTGGCTGCTGGTCCCGATCACCGTCGCCGGTCTGCTGATCCCGGTCGTCGTCATCGCCCGCATCAAGCGCGACAAGGACCTGGACCGCGCCGAGCAGTCCAAGATGAGCGCGTACATCTGGTTCTTCGTGGCCGCGGCCGTGTTCTGGATGATCTACGACCAGGGCGGCTCGACCGTCTCCCTGTTCGCCGACGCCTCCGCCAAGAACACCATCTTCGGCTGGAACTTCCCGGTCTCCTGGTACCAGTCCGTCAACCCGGTCATGATCATGGCGTTCGCGCCGGTCTTCGCCTGGGCGTGGCTGGCGATGGCGCGGCGCGGCAAGGAGCCGAGCACGGCCGTGAAGTTCGCCGGCGGCCTGGTGCTGATCGGCGCGTCGTTCTTCCTGTTCCTCGCGCCGCTGTCGATCGCGGACGGCGGTCACAAGGCCGCCGCGCTGTGGCTGGTCGGGATCTACTTCGTGCAGACCGTGGGTGAGCTGATGCTCTCTCCGGTGGGTCTGTCCGTGACGACCAAGATGGCGCCGGCGAAGTACGCGTCCCAGATGATGGGCGTGTGGTTCCTCGCGGTCACCGCGGGCGACGCGACGACCGGTCTGCTGTCCATCGCCGGGGTCGACCTCAACAAGACGGGGATCGTGGCGTTCCAGGCGGCGCTGGCGGTGCTCGCCGGTGCTGCGGTGTTCATGTACCGGAAGAAGGTCCGGGAGCTCATGGGCGACGTTCACTGATCGTCTTCTGACAGAGGGCCACCGCATTCTCCGGAATGGGGTGGCCCTCTCGTGTTCCGGCTGCCCGCCGGACGTGGCTGGTCGCGCCCACGCGGCGGAGCCGCATATCAATGCAGCCCGGCGCCTCTAAGGCATCACCGCGTCCTCTTTCGAGGCATGAACGTGAAGACCGCGCCACCCAGCAGGATGGCCGTTCCCGCCACCAGGCCCAGCGCCTTCACCGCGCCGTTGCTGCTGTCGCCGGTCTCCGCGAGGCCGCCGCCGCTCGAACCGCCCGCCGAGCCGCCGGACGTCGACGAACCCCCCGACGCCCCGCTCGCCTGCTCGCTCGTGTCCAGCGTCAACGACACCTCCGACTTGGTCGGCGTGCAGGTCGTCGTCGTACCGAGGGCGTTGACCGTCAGGACGCCCGGCGAGAGCGTCGACGTGCCGCTCGCACCCGGCTTGTAGGTGCCCGTCAGGTCCGGGATCTCGATCGGGTCGCCGGACTTGATCGGGGCGGAGTTGGTGGGGCCCTCCACATGGACCGTGCCCTTGTCGGCGCCGCCCAGGACCACCTCCATCGACGGCTTCACCGAGTCCGCCGGGATGTCCGCGGGGCTGTCCATCACCGACCCGTTGAACTGCACGGTGAGATCGAAACTCCCGCCGTTCTTCTTGGCGTTGATCTGCACCGGCGAGGTCGCGTTCTTGTCGCCGATGGGCGTCTTGCAGGCGTAGGGGACCTGTACCTCCTTGCCCGTGAAGTCGGTCTGGCCGGAGCCCGTGCCGTCGGAGGACGAGACGGACGGGGACGGCGACGCGGACTGCGACGGCGAGTCGGAGGGGCTCACCGAGGCCGACGGGGAGGCCGAGCCGGTGCCGGTCGGTGTCGGCGACCCGCTGGAACCGCTGCCGGTCACCTCGATCGTCGCCGCCTTCGGAACGGTCGCCGACGGCGTGCACACGGTGTCCGTGCCGAACGCGTTGACCTTGTATCCGTCCGGGGTGAGCGTCACCTCGCCGGGCGAGGTCAGTTTCAGGGTGCCCGTCATGTCGGACAGCACCATGTCGCCGCCCTTGGGGATCGCCGGGTTCTCGCGCGGCCCCTGCAGGGCGATGTCGGCGCTCTGGGCGCCGGCCGCCTTGAGCGTGCCGGACGGCTGGACCGAGTTCGCGGGCAGGTCGATGATGTCCGGGTTCTTGGACGCGGCCTGCACGAACTTCCAGGTGATGTCGACCGTGTCGCCGACCTTCGCGGTGGCGGGTGCGGTGATCTCCACCTTCGTGGTCCCGTCGACGGGGTCGGCGACCCCGGCGGGCGGGACGCAGTGGGTCGCGAACGACACCTCGGCGGCCTGTGCCGTCCCGGCAGCCGCGCCCAGCAGCAGGCCCGCGCCGCCGAGGACCAGCGCGGCCGCCGCCGCACCCGCTCTGACCGGTGTCACTCTCCTTCGCATGGTCACGTGGTTCCCTTCCTGGTGGGAGTCGTGGGACTCGTGGGACTGTCGTCGTGCGGTGCGGAGAGCCGGCCGGCCGCCGTGCCCGGATCGCTGTCCGGGGTGAACCACGGCAGGGTCGAGGTCGTGTCGGGCGCGGGCGCGGGCTCGGGCGCGCGCAGGCGCGGCAGGCGCAGGGTCGGGCGGTGCACGCCCCGGTGGCGGATGCCGCCCGCGCGGGGCGGTCGTACCCGGTCCACCACCGCCATGCCGATGCGGAAGACGGCGGCCGGTACGACCACGCAGAGCAGGATCCAGAACAGGGTCACGCCCCAGGGACGGCCGACGCCCCACGGCTGCTCGGCGAGGACCGTGCCGTCGTACCTGAGGGAGACGGTGTAGTCGCCGTGCGCCCCGGCGGAGAGTTCGACGGGCAGCTTGATCTGCGCCTTCTTGCCGGGGGCGAGGGTGCCGCGCCACTGCTGCTCGTCCCACTGGGGGGCGAACACGCCGTGTGCGGTGCCGACCTGGAAGACGGGGTCCTGAAGGGTGGTCGAGCCCGCGTTGCCGATGGTGAAGACGAGGGTGCGGGAGGGGGGTGCGCCGAACCAGGTCAGCAGACCCGAGGAGCCGTCGAGGCGGGTGTCGGTGAGCATCGAGAGGCGTCCGCCGGTGGGCTCGGCGGGCAGTGCCTTCACGGGGTGCCCGGCCACCTGGAACACGGCGTCCGCGTCGGCCTTCGCACCCGTCACGGTGGCCACGTGCACCACACAGGGGCAGGGCACCGGCGGTTCACTGACCGGGAGTTGCCTGCCGAAGCCGCCGTTCGCGTCGGTGGTGACGGCGCGGCCGTCGGCGTTGGCGCAGGAGTTGGTGCCGCCGATCACGCCCCGGGCGGGGGTGGCCTGGCCGCAGATCAGCATCATCAGCAGGGTGTGCGGCCGCCAGCCGGTGCCGCTGACGGTGATCGAACCGCCGGTGCCGGCCTGCGGCTCGGAGACCTTGACGGCCGGCCCGCCGGCGGCCGCGGCCAGGGGCGTCAGGAGCAGTGCGAACACCGCCGCCAGTGCCGTCGATATCGCGATCGCACGCGCTCTCACCTCGCCGCTCCCGTCAACTCGGCCTCCGTAAAATGGGGTTCGGGCACGCGCCCGCGTCGGCGCCCGCGCAGCCGTACGACCGTCACGGCGGTGCCCGCCGCCAGCGCGCCCGCGAAGCCCGCGACCGCGCCCCAGGGCACGAACCGCGCCCCGGCGCCCGCCGTGTCGTGTGCGCCGCCGGCCGCCGTCACCGTCAGCCGGACGTCGACCGCGTCCAGTGCCGGGTGGCCGGGCCAGGGCTCGCTGAGTCCGGTACGGCTGCCCGGCGCGAGGCGGACCGGGAGGGTGCGCGGGGGCCGGTCGAGCAGGTCCCGGCCGAAGACACCCTCCGCGTGCACCGCGAGCCGCGGTACGAGGACGGTCGTGCCCCGGTTGACCAGCTGGTAGGTGATGCGGTCACCGTGGACGGCGACATGTTCGACGGTCAGCGCGGTCAGGGTGGGTCCGCCGACGCGCAGCCGGACCCGGACGGTGGCGGTGCGGCCGTCGGTGTCCTTCGCGACGAGCGTGCCCGCGCTGTCGCCGGGCGCCGCGCCGGCCGGCACGGTCATCGTGAAGGGGACGTCGGCCCGGGTGCGGGCGGGGACGCGGACCCCCGCCCCGGCGAAGGTGACGCGGACGCCGGTGCCGGACAGCCGTACCGTGATCGGGCGCCCGCCGCGGTTGGTCACCGACACGGTGTCCTGGAGAACGGCCCCGGGGGCGCCCTCGGCGTAGAAGGACGGGCGGCCGCCGCCCGCGGGCGCGAGCGACCAGCTCCCGGCCGCCGCCGCGTGCGGGGCGGTGGCGAGCAGGGTCAGCAGGGCCGGCACGGCGAGGCCGAGCACACGGACGGCGAACTGGGCGGACGGCATGGGCGGCTCCAGCGGTCGGACCCCGGGGGTCAGCGGCGTACGGGCTGGTTCCGCCGGGTCAGCCACAGGGCGCCGGCCGCGCCCGCGAGCAGCACGGTGCCGCCGAGGGTCCCGAGCGCGACGAACGAGTCCTCGGGGCCGGTCTTCGGGAGGGTGCCCGCGGAGTCGGCGCCGGTGCCCCCGGACGACGAGTCGGAGCCGGTCGATCCCGTGGACCCGCCCCCGCTCGCGGCGGTCACGTCCAGCGTCAGGGACGGGCCGGGGCTGTTGCCGGGGGTGCAGGTCGTCGTCGTACCGAGCGCCTTGATGGTGAGGATGCCCGCCGTGAAGGTCACCTTGCCGGTCTTCTTCGGCGTGTAGGTGCCGCTCAGGTCGTTGATCTTGATGGGGGTGTTGGCGGGGATCGCCGCCTGGTTGGGCGAGCCGGTCACGTTCAGGGTCCCGCTGTCGGCGCCGCCGAGCTTGATGGTGGCGCTCGGGTTCATGGCGCCCTTGCCGAGTTCGACGGGGCTGGACGAGACGCCCTTCTGCCAGGACATCGTGATCTTGTAACCGCTGCCGCTCCTGACGCCCTTGATGTCGATCGGGGAGACGGCGCTCTTGTCGCCGATCGGCGTCTTGCAGGCGTAGTTGACGTCGACGACGGTGGCGTGCGCCGCCGGGGCGGCGAGCAGCACCGCCGAGCCGGCCAGGGCGGCGGCGGACGCGAGCACGGCGGTGCGTTTCGGGTACGACGACACGGTCGGTCCACCCCATTCGCTACTGACGAGGTATCAGATTCGGCCGTCAAGGTACGCCGGGCCTCATGAGGAGGGAAGAGAAAGGGAGTGGCGGAAGTGTGGGGATGCCGAAGCGCCCCACAGGGGGGCGCGAGAACTGCGGGGACGGGCGGGACGGGCCGGCGGCCGCGGGGCGGCACCGTTCTGCGCAGGCCGTACGCCTACGCCGGCGCCCCCAACTCCGCCCAGACCGTCTTTCCGGCCTCTCCGGACGCCCGTACGACCCCCCAGTCCAGGCACAGCCGCTGCACGATGAACATCCCGTGTCCCCCCGGCCGCCCCGCCCGGTGCGGGGTCCGCGGCGCCGGCTGCCCGGCCCCCCGGTCGGACACCTCCACCCGGATCACCTTGTTGTCGCAGGCCAGGAACAGCTCGTCCGGCCCCTCCGCATGCAGGCACGCGTTGGTGACGAGCTCCGAGACGACGAGCAGGACGTCCTCGGCGGCGGCTCTGCGGTCGGCCGTCTCGGCCGGCAGCCAGCCCCACGCGTACAACGCCTGGCGGGTGAAGTCACGGGCGAGCGGTACCACCCCGCTCTCCCCCACAAGGCGCAGCCTGCGGACCTGACGACCCCCCGACGAGGCGGGCGGCACGTCGGACGCCGCCGCCTCGGACATCCCGGAAACGCCGCTGGTCTCCGGGCCGCGGTCGCCCGGCGGGTAAGGCCGGGTGGTGCTCATCAGCGCTTCACCTCACCGTTTCACCGGTTCACAATTCAAAAAATTTCGCGTTGCTGCACTTCGTACGGACCTGTCGGTGCGGCCCACTCGACCCGGGGCCGTCGGCCGCCGACAGATCTCTCCTGCCCGGGCGATCCGCCGGGACACCCACCGGTTGCGAACACCGGTCAAGGACTCAGGTCTCGTCGCCGGCCGAGCCGGCTTCCCCGGCCAGGGCCGCCTCGACCGAGTCATGGACGGTGAAGACCGCTTCGGCCCCCGTGATCTCGAAGACCCGGGCGACGACGGGCAGCATCCCGGCGAGGTGCACCCGGCCTCCGGCGGCCTCGGCCCGAAGCCGGGCACCGAGCAGCACGTTCAGCCCGGTGGAGTCACAGAACTCCAGGCGTGAGCAGTCGACGACAAGGCGCGAGAACCCCTTGTCGAGGAGATCGTCGAGCGGCTCGCGCAGCAGATCGGCGGTGTGGTGATCGAGCTCACCCGCCGGAATCACGACAGCGCTGGAGCCCTCTTCCCGCACTTCCACCAGAAGCCGGCCCGACTGTGCGCTGCCGACCGTCCCGTGGTCCATTGCCGTCTCTCTCCCGAGGTCGTGACCGCTTTTGCCATCGTCTGACCGATGTCTGACGATGCCCACCGATGTCTGCCGAACGCCGTGTCGACGCCCTCGAACATTACGCCTTCTGCACGGACTCCGACACCCGAACAACCTCCCACAAAAGGACAAATGATAATAGAACGGACTTGCGAGTGGCTCGACGGAGCGGGTAGGCCTAGTACGGACACGAAAACCGACACGGCCGGCTTTGGAGGCGCCGCACTCCGCAGTGCACGCACGGCTTCGGCAGCCTTATGCCGAGAACGATGGAGGACACCATGTCACCCCGGCTCGACGCATCGCATACCCGGACGGCGACGTCGACACCCCCACCGGAACAACTGGATGCCATCGAGGGATCCGTCGCGGGGCTCGACCTCCCGGAGATCCCCCCGTACGACGAGGTCGACGCGGTCGACGCGAGAGCCCTGTCCAAGACCCTCTTCGAGCGGCTGGAGTCGCTGGAGGAAGGCACGCACGAATACTCGTACGTACGCAACACCCTCGTCGAGCTGAACCTCGCGCTCGTCAAGTTCGCCGCCTCCCGGTTCCGCTCCCGCAGCGAGCCGATGGAGGACATCATCCAGGTCGGCACGATCGGCCTGATCAAGGCGATCGACCGCTTCGAACTCTCCCGCGGCGTCGAGTTCCCCACTTTCGCGATGCCCACCATCATCGGCGAGATCAAGCGTTTCTTCCGCGACACGTCGTGGTCGGTACGGGTCCCGCGCCGCCTCCAGGAGCTGCGTCTCGACCTCGCCAAGGCCGGCGACGAGCTGGCCCAGAAGCTGGACCGCGCCCCCACGGTCACGGAACTCGCGGAGCGCCTCGGCCTCTCGAACGAAGAGATCGTCGAGGGCATGGCCGCCTCCAACGCCTACACGGCCTCCTCCCTGGACGCACAGGCGGACGAGGACGAGTCCGAGGGCGCCCTGGCGGACCGCATCGGCTACGAGGACCACGGTCTCGAAGGCATCGAGTACATCGAGTCCCTGAAGCCGCTGATCGCCGAACTCCCTTCCAGGGACCGCAGGATCCTCTCGCTGCGCTTCGTCGGCGGTCTGACCCAGTCGGAGATCGGCGAGGAACTGGGCATCTCGCAGATGCACGTGTCCCGGCTGCTGTCCCGCACTCTGGTGCAGCTGCGGAAGGCGCTGACGCTGGACGAGTGACGGGCGCGGTGCCCCGGATTCGTACGGCTGCGGGCGCGTGGGGACCGGTCGTCCCACGCGCCCGCAGCCGTGTTCCGGGCCCGGCCACCACGCCCCTGTACGCCTGCGCCCCCGGAGGGGCGATTCCCGGCCGTCTCTTTTCGCCAAAGGCCTCCCCCGCGCCCCGCCCACACCCCAAACTGGCCGGTACGTCAGCAGGGACGGGCCCACGGCGGGCCGGCGCGAAGGGGTGCAGCATGGTCCAGGACAACCCGCCCTCGGCCGACCCGCCCTCAGCCGACCCGCTCTCGGACGCGCGCCTGACCGAACTCCTGCGCGGGCCCGCCGCCACCGCCTACCCGGCCCTCCAGGAACTGCGCGCCCGCCATCACGCACCGGTCCTCGGTCACGCCCGGCTCTGCACGGCCGGCGACGCGGCGGCCCACCGGCTCACCGCGCAGACCTTCACCACCGCCGCCCGGGACATCGCGCGCGGTGCCGAGCCGGTCGTCCCCCTCCGCCACCACCTGCTCCTGCTGACCGCGCGGCTGGCCGCCGAGTGGGCGCACGACGAACGCTCCGCCGCGCTGGACCCGACCCTCCTCCTGGTCCTGAACTCGACGGGCAGCCCCGCCCCGCCCGCCCCGCCACTGCTCGCGGCCTTCCAGTCCCTGTCCTCCCGCACCCAGGGCCTGGTCTGGTACGGCGTACTGGACCAGGAACCCCCGGCCAGGACCGCCACCCACCTCGGTCTGACCCCCGAGGACGTCCGGTACGACACCCCGCCCGCGCTCCAGTCGCTGGCGCAGGCCTGTCTGCGCAGCCGTCTGGCCGCCTCCGACGACCCCCGCTGCGCGGACTTCCGCCGGCTCATCGAGGAGTCGGTGCGCCCGGAGAACCCGCGGCACAGCCCCGACCTGCATGCGCACATGGCCCACTGCCCGCACTGCACGGCCGCGTTCGAGGACCTGACCGCGCTCCGCGACAGTCCGCGCACGGCCCTGGCGGAAGGCCTGCTGCCCTGGGGCGGAGCCGCCTACGCACGGCAGGAGATCCCGGCGCAGGCTCCCGCCGGGCCCGGTCCGGAGCACGGCCGACGGTCCCCGTCCCGCCGCGTCCTGCTGACCTCCACGGCGCTGGGCGTGGCCCTCGTACCGCTGCTGCTGGTGCTGCTGACCCGCCCGGCCGCGCACCCCGGCGATCCGGCGGCCACGACCCCGGCCGCCACCCCCCAGGTGACCGTGACGGCGACGGCGACCCTCTCCCCGTCGCCCTCCCCCACGAAGCCGTCGCACAGCCCGGCCCCGGCACGGACCCCGGCCGCGACGCCCACCCCGACCCCGACGCACTCCGCCGCACCGCCCCCGTCACCCGCCCCGAAGCCGCCGGGCGCCGGCTACGCCCAGGTCGTGAACGCCGCCACCGGCCGCTGCCTGGACGTCCGGGACGGCGACTTCGACAACGGCACCGACGTCGTCACGGCCACCTGCTCCGGCTCCGCCACCCAACGCTGGCGGGTCGACACCGAGCGGGGCGTGCTGCAGTCCGCCGCGGACCCCGACTTCTGCCTGGACAGCCGGGGTTCGGTCGACAAGGGCGTGGGCATCTGGACGTGCTCGTCGGTGGACGGCGACCACGGCCGCAACCTGCGCTTCACGGTCCTCTCCGACGGCGAGATCCGCCCGGAGACCGCCATCGAGACGGCCCTCACCCCGGACGGCGGCGACCAGCTCTCCCTGGACCCGGTGGACGACGGCACGGCCCAGCTCTGGCGGGCCGGGGCGAGCTGACTCAGCCGACGGCCCGGACGCCCCTGCGCCACACCCCGGCGACCAGCGGAACGCCCGGCCGGTAGGCCAGGTGGACGTGACTGGGGGCGTCCAGCAGGGTCAGGTCGGCGTAGGCGCCCGGGGTGAGCCGGCCGATGTCGTCCCGCCGCAGGGCGCGCGCGCCGCCCGCCGTCGCCGACCACACCGCCTCGTCCGGGGTCATGCCCATGTCCCGGACGGCCAGCGCGACGCAGAAGGGGACGGAGGAGGTGAAGGAGGACCCCGGGTTGCAGTCCGTGGACAGGGCCACGGTCACCCCCGCGTCCAGCAGGCGCCGGGCGTCCGGCCACTGGGCCCGGGTGGAGAACTCGGCCCCCGGCAGGAGGGTGGCAACCGTCGAGCCGTTGGCCAGGGCGTCCACGTCGGCGTCGGTGAGGTGGGTGCAGTGGTCGGCGCTCGCCGCGTCGAGTTCGACAGCCAGCTGCACGCCGGGGCCGTAGGAGAGCTGGTTGGCGTGGATGCGCGGGGTCAGGCCCTTCGCCCTGCCCGCCGTGAGGATCGCGCGGGCCTGGTCGCCGTCGAAGGCGCCCTTCTCGCAGAAGACGTCGACCCAACGGGCGTACGGGGCACAGGCGTCGAGCATCTCGCCGGTGACCAGGGAGACGTAGGCCGCCGGGTCGTCGGCGTAGTCCGGGGAGACGATGTGGGCGCCGAGGTAGGTCACCTCGTCGGTGTGGGCGGCGGCGATGCGCAGGGCCCGGGCCTCGTCCTGGACCGTCAGGCCGTAGCCCGACTTCGTCTCGAAGGTGGTGGTGCCCTGGCGGAGGGCCTCGGCGAGATAGCGGGTGAGGTTGCGCTCCAGTTCCTCGTCGGTCGCCGCGCGGGTCGCGGCGACCGTCGTGCGGATGCCGCCCGCGGTGTACGAGCGGCCGGACATCCGGGCGTTGAACTCCTGGGTGCGGTCGCCCGCGAAGACCAGGTGGGAGTGCGAGTCCACGAAGCCCGGCAGCACCGCCCGGCCGCCCGCGTCGACCCGGTTGTCAGTGGCGGGTGCTTTGCTGGATTCACCGGTCCACACGACACGGTCGCCGTCGATGACGACGGCCGCGTCCTGGATCAGACCGAGAGGGGAGTTGTCACCCAGGGAGGGGTCGTTGGTGACCAGCGTGGCGATGTTGGTGATGACGGTGCTGCTGCTCATGGTGTCCTCGTGGGTGGTCGTCAGGCGCGGAGGGCTTCGACGGCCCGCGCGAGGGCATGCGGCACATCGGGGACGAGGGTGTGCGCGCCGTCTCGTACGACGTGCCGCCCGCCCACGACGGTGTGCCGGACGTCGGCTCCCGTCGCCGCGAATACGGCCGTCTCGGCGCCCAGCCGGGGCAGTGGCCCCGCCGTTCTGACCGAGTCCAGCGCGATCGTCGTCAGGTCGGCGAGCATGCCGCGCTCGATGGCGCCCGCGTCCTGCCAGCCGAGTGCGGCGTGGCCGTCGACGGAGGCGGCGCGCAGCAGGGCGGCGGCCGTCCAGTGGCCCCGGGTGCGGGTGCGCAGCCGCTCGTTGAGCTCCATCGCACGTGCCTCTTCGAACAGGTCGATGACGGCGTGGCTGTCGGAGCCGAGGGAGAGCGGCGAGCCCGCCCGCTGGAGGGCGACGGCCGGTCCGATGCCGTCGGCCAGGTCCCGCTCGGTCGTCGGGCACATGCAGGTGCCGGTGCCGGAGCCGCCGAGCAGCGCGATGTCCTCCTCGGTGAGGTGGGTGTTGTGCACGCCGGTGGTGCGCGGGCCGAGGACGCCGTGGTCGGCGAGCAGGCGGGTGGGGGTGCGGCCGTGGGCGGCCAGGCAGGCGTCGTTCTCCGCCGTCTGCTCGGACAGGTGCACGTGGAGCGGGGCCCGCCGCTCCTCGGCCCAGCGGGCCACGGTCGCCAGCTGGCCGGCGGGCACGGCCCGTACGGAGTGGATCGCGGCCCCGATCCGTGCGTGATCGCGTTCCTTGAGAACGGAACAGCGTGCGGCCCAGGCCTCCGCGCTGCCGTCGGAGAAGCGCGACTGGTGGGCGTTGGGCGGCTCGCCACGGTGCTCGCTCAGAATGCCCGCGGAGAGGTAGGCGGTGTCCAGGAGGGTGATGCGGACACCGGCGTCGGCGGCGGCCGCGATCAGCGCCTCGCCCATGGCGTTGGGGTCGGCGTACGGGATGCCGCCGGGGGCGTGGTGCACGTAGTGGAACTCGCCGACGCAGGCGATGCCCGCCAGCGCCATCTCGGCGTACACCGCGCGGGCGAGCGCGTGATAGGTCTCCGGGGTCAGCCGGTCGGCGATGGAGTACATCAGCTCGCGCCAGGTCCAGAAGGTCCCGGAGCCCACCTGGACCGTGCCGCGCAGGGCGCGGTGGAAGGCGTGCGAGTGGGCGTTGGCCAGGCCGGGGAGGGTGAGACCGCGCAGGATCTCGGCTCCCGGCGGCGGGGCGGGGGTGTCCGTGCGGACGGCGGCGATCCGGCTGTCCGCCACCTCCACGGCGACACCCGGCTCGACGTGCGTGTCCAGCCAGGCGTACTCCAACCAGTACGTCGTCCGTGTCGTCACCCGCAGGCCAGCCCTTCCAGTACGTCGGCGAGCGCGCTCACCCCGGCCACGCAGTCGTCCTCGGCGGCGGACTCGGCCGGGGAGTGCGAGACACCGGTGGGGTTGCGCACGAACAGCATCGCGGTCGGGATCCTCCCGGAGAGGATCCCGGCGTCGTGGCCGGCACCGGTACCCAGGACGGGCACGGTGAGGCCGGTGTCCCGGCCGAGGATGCGGCCCAGTTCGTCCCGCAGGGCGTGGTCGAACTCGACGACCGGGGTGAAGGACTCCCGGACCACGTCGAGATCGATGCCGTGCGCCTGCGCGTACTCCCGGGCCGCCTTCTCGATGCCGCCGACGACGGTGTCGAGGGTGGCCTGGTCGGCGGCGCGGGAGTCGAGCCAGCCGCGCACCAGGGAGGGGATGGCGTTGACGCCGTTCGGCTCGACGGCGATCTTGCCGAAGGTGGCGACGGCACCGGCGAGTTCGGCCTCGCGGCGGGCGGCGAGCACGGTCTCGGCGTACGACAGCATGGGGTCGCGGCGGTCGGCCAGCCGGGTCGTGCCGGCGTGGTTGGCCTCGCCCCGGAAGTCGAACCGCCAGCGTCCGTGCGGCCAGATGGCGCTGGCGACGCCGACCCGGTCGCCGGACAGGTCCAGCGCCCGGCCCTGTTCGACGTGCAGTTCGACGAAGGCGCCGACACGGGCGAGCCGCTCGGGGTCGGCGCCGATGACGTCGGGGTCGTAGCCGGCGGCCTCCATGGCCCGGGGCAGGGTGATCCCGTCCCCGTCGGTCAGCCGGTGCGCCTGCTCGACGGTGAGGTGTCCGGCGGTGAGCCGTGACCCGACACAGGCGAGTCCGAACCGGGCGCCCTCCTCGTCCCCGAAGTTGACGATGGCGAGGGGCCTGGTGAACTCCGCTCCCCTGCGGCGGAGTTCGTCGAGCGCGGCGAAGGAGGACACCACGCCGAGGGGACCGTCGAAGGCCCCGCCGTCCGGCACGGAGTCCAGATGCGACCCGGTGACGACGGCATCCCCGGCGGCGGGATCCCCGAGCCAGGCCCACTGGTTGCCGTTCCGGTCGACCTCGTGGACCAGGCCACGCGCCTCGGCCTGCTCCCGGAACCACGCCCGGCACTCGGCATCGGCGCCGGTCCAGGCGAAGCGCCGGTAGCCGCGGGTGTCGGGGTGACGGCCGACGGGGAGCAGCTCCCGCCACATCTCGTGGAAGGAAGCCGAGCCCCGCACAGGCTGCGTGCCCTCGCCCGCTGCAGGCTGCGGGCAGTCGTTCCGCGGGGCGGAACGGGCGGGCACAGCCGCACCCGCGCCCGGCGACGAGGCGTCGGCCCCCACCGGAGCGCTGCCGCCACGTCCACCCTCACGAGGGTTCACGCGCCGTCGCCCTCACGCATCGGCACCCGCACGCCCCGCTCGTCGGCGACCGACTCCGCGATGTCGTAGCCCGCGTCCACGTGCCGGATGACACCCATGCCGGGGTCGTTCGTCAGGACCCGGCGGATCTTCTCTCCGGAGAGCTTCGTACCGTCGGCCACCGTCACCTGCCCCGCGTGGATGGACCGTCCCATGCCCACCCCGCCGCCGTGGTGGATGGAGACCCAGGACGCGCCCGACGCCACGTTCACCATGGCGTTCAGCAGCGGCCAGTCGGCGATCGCGTCGGACCCGTCCAGCATGGCCTCCGTCTCGCGGTAGGGCGAGGCCACGGAGCCGCAGTCGAGGTGGTCTCGGCCGATCGCCAGCGGCGCCGCCAGCTCGCCGCTCGCCACCATGTCGTTGAACCGCTCGCCGGCCTTGTCCCGCTCGCCGTAGCCGAGCCAGCAGATGCGCGCGGGCAGGCCCTGGAAGTGGACCCGCTCACCGGCCAGCTTGATCCAGCGGTGCAGGGACTCGTTCTCCGGGAAGAGGTCGAGGATCGCCTTGTCGGTCTTGGCGATGTCGGAGGCCTCACCGGACAGGGCCGCCCAGCGGAAGGGGCCCTTGCCCTCGGAGAAGAGCGGGCGGATGTAGGCGGGGACGAAGCCGGGGAAGGCGAAGGCCCGCTCGTAGCCGGCCAGCTGCGCCTCGCCCCGGATGGAGTTGCCGTAGTCGAAGACCTCGGCGCCGGCGTCCATGAAGCCCACCATGGCCTCGACGTGCCTGGCCATCGACTCACGGGCGCGGGTGGTGAAGCCCGCCGGGTCCTTGGCCGCCGCGTCCGCCATGTCCTCGAAGGCCACGCCCACCGGCAGGTAGGCCAGCGGGTCGTGCGCCGAGGTCTGGTCGGTGACGATGTCGATGGGCGCGTCCATCGCGAGCAGCTGCGGGACCAGTTCGGCCGCGTTGCCGAGGACGCCGATGGAGAGCGGGCGGCGGGCGTCACGTGCCTCGGTGGCCAGCTGGAGCGCGTGGTCGAGCGAGTCGGCCTTCACGTCCAGGTACCGGTGCTCGATGCGGCGCTCGATGGCGCGCGGGTCGACGTCGATGCAGATCGCGACGCCGTCGTTCATGGTGACGGCGAGCGGCTGGGCGCCTCCCATGCCGCCGAGGCCGGCGGTGAGGGTGATGGTTCCGGCGAGGGTGCCGTTGAACTTCTTCGCGGCGACGGCGGCGAAGGTCTCGTAGGTGCCCTGGAGGATGCCCTGGGTGCCGATGTAGATCCAGGAGCCGGCGGTCATCTGGCCGTACATGGTCAGGCCGAGGGCCTCCAGGCGGCGGAACTCCTCCCAGTTGGCCCAGTCGCCGACCAGGTTGGAGTTGGCGATGAGGACGCGCGGGGCCCACTCGTGGGTCTGCATCACGCCGACCGGGCGGCCGGACTGGACCAGCATGGTCTCGTCCTGCTTGAGGGTGCGCAGCGTGCGGACCATGGCGTCGAAGGATCGCCAGTCGCGGGCGGCCTTGCCGGTGCCGCCGTAGACGACGAGCTTGTCGGGGTGCTCGGCGACCTCGGGGTCGAGGTTGTTCTGCAGCATCCGCAGGGCGGCTTCCTGCTGCCATCCCAGGGCGCTCAGTTCCGTACCGCGCGGTGCTCGTACGGGGCGGGGTCCTGACATGGTCTGCCTCCTGGCGAATGACGGCCGGTGAAATGTTCCTGCGGCTATTCGGTTATTCACATCCTGGCTCGCTGAATAGAACTAGTCAATACATCGGTCCGCCAGCGCGGCCGCGTCCCGGATGTTTGGCTTGGACTTATGGGCCTTAACGGTGCGGACGACGACATGTCGGGGGACGGCGTGGCGAACGGCAGGACGAACGGCGGAGCGGGCGAGGACGGCTGCGTGGACGACAGCGAGCGGGCGGTACGGCGGGACGACGCCGTACGGGCGGCGGTGGAGCAGGGGCTGCTGGGGCCGGACGCGCCGATCGCCGGCCTGCTGGACGTCACCGGCATCCGCGCTTCGGCGGCGGCGCTGCACCGGGCGTTCCAGGCGGTCACGGCGCCCGGCACCCCGGTGTTGCACGCCTTCGCGGTGAAGGCGAACCCGCTGGTGCCGGTGGTGCGGCTGCTGGCCGGGGAGGGCATCGGCGCCGAGGTGGCCAGCGCGGGCGAGCTGGCGCTGGCCCGGGCGGCCGGGGTACAGGTGGGGCGGACGGTGTTCGACGCGCCCGCCAAGACCGAGGCGGAGCTGCGCGAGGCGCTGGCGCTGGGGATCGCCGTGAACGCGGACAACCCGCAGGAACTGCGGCGCATCGACGCCCTCACGGGCTCCGGGCGCCCCCGCTCGCCGCTCGGGATCCGGGTGAACCCGCAGATCGGGGCCGGGACCATCGGCGCCACCTCCACCGCGACGGCGACCTCGAAGTTCGGGGTGGGTCTGCGGGACGAGGGGGCGCGGGAGTGGGTGGTCCGGGCGTTCACGGAGCGGCCGTGGCTGACCCGGCTGCATGCCCACATCGGTTCGCAGGGGATCTCGCTGTCGCTGCTGGCGCGGGGCGTGGCGGAGACCTACGCGCTGGCCGAGGAGATCAACGCGCGGATCGGCAGGCGGCAGATCGACACCCTCGACATCGGCGGCGGCCTGTCGGTCAACCTCGCCTCGGAGGCGACGGAGCCGACGTACGCGCAGTACGCCCGGCTGCTCGCGGAGGCCGTGCCGGGGCTGTTCGACGGCCGGTACGGGCTGGTGACGGAGTTCGGACGGTCGCTGCTGGCCCGGCACGGGACGGTGGTGGCCCGGGTGGAGTACACCAAGACCTCCGGCGGGCGGCGGATCGCCGTGACGCACGCGGGCGTACAGGTGGCGGCCCGGACGGTGTACGTGCCCGGGGCGTGGCCGCTCAGGATCGCCGCGTACGACGACAAGGGGCGGCCCAAGGAGGGCCCGCCGGTGGTGCAGGACGTGGCGGGGCCGGCCTGTTTCTCGGGCGACCTGCTCGCCGAGGGGCGCGCTCTGCCGGCGCTGGAGCAGGGGGACCACGTGGCCGCGCTGGACACCGGCGCGTACTACTTCGGCACCCACTACTCCTACAACTCCCTTGCCCGGCCCGGGGTTTACGGCTTCGCGCCGGACGGCGCCGGGGGCGTGGCGTTCGCCGTCGTACGGGAGCCGCAGACGGTCGCGGAGATCGTGGCCGACGCCGGAGGGGCGCACGCCGACGCGCTCACCACCCCGCGTGCAACCGGAAGCCGTTGAGAGGCTCCATACGGAGGGATCAACTGGTGCGAAAGGCAGCCCAGTTGACCAACACTAGCCTGCCGCGGGCATGTCCCACTGGAAAATGCCAAACGCACCCCTCCCGTCGCACACGTTGCGTAGTGTCTGCGTCACTCAACCGGAGAACCAGGCGGCGGGAGGGGAGCCACGGTGCCCGGAATCGACGAGTGCTTACTGGAAGCGATGCGGCTGCCCGGAGCCCGGGGGGCCGCGTTGGTCGACTGGACGAGCGGGCTGGCCCTGGGCACGGTCGGGGAGGCACCCGGCGGTGACCACGAGACCACCGCCGCGGAGGCCGCCGAACTGGCCCGGCTGGCCGCCGAGCACGGGGCGTTCAGCACGGAGGACGACACCGAGGTGAATCCCCCGGTGGAGGACCTGATCGTCAGCAACCGGGACAGCTACCACCTGCTGCGGTTCGTGGTCACGTCCTTCGACGCCACGGTGTTCCTGCATCTGTGGCTGGCCCGCGAGGACGGCAACCTCGCCCTCGCCCGGATCCGGCTCGGCGAGATGGCCGAGCGGCTGGTGCTGGGATGACCGTGGTCGACATACCTCCGCCGCTGCCGGTCCGGGGCCGGGCGGCCCCGCACGACGGTCCGACCGGCGCACTCTCGCCGATGCTGACACGCCTCGCCGAGGAGCGGGCCACCGGCGTCCTGGTCCGCGAGCACGGCACCCTGCACCTGGCCGAGGGCCGCGTGGTGTACGCCGAGAGCCCCCTGGCGCCCGGCCTCGACGTGCTCCTCACGGCCCACGGCACACTCGACGCGGCGGTCTGGCCCTGGACCGACGACATACCCGCCGCGGTGCACCGGCTGCTCGGGGCCGGTCTGCTGCCGAAGGGCGCCCTGGAGCTCTGCCAGCTCGGCGCGCTGTACGACGCCGGGTACTTCGCGCTCGCGCCCAGCAGCACACCGGGCCGGTTCCGGTACGGCACCCCGGTCGCCGCGGGCTCGTTCCCGGCGGTCCCCGTCACCACTCTGGAGCGCGAGACCCTGCGCCGCCGCGAGCTGCTGCACCGGATCTGGCCCGACCCGTCGACGGACGGCGCCCCGTTGATCCGCGCCGACCCGGTCGCGGCACCGCCGGCCACCCAGCGCCAGCGGGCGGTCCTGGACCGGGTGGACGGCGTCCGCACCGCCCCCGAGATCGCCCGGGATCTCGGCCGGCCGGCCTTCCACACGCTGGTGGACGCCCGGCGGCTGGCGGCGGCCGGACTCCTCGCCCCGAGGAGAACCACGGCCGCCCCGCCCCTGCTGCCCCCGGTCACCGACCCCGACATCGCGCTGCTGAAGAGGCTCAGGGATGCGCTGGAGGCCCTTTGAACGGCACCGCCCCGCCGAGAGGAGACAGCTGATGGCGGCAGAACCCGGCAGCTCCGGCAGAGAGGCCGTCCTCGACGAACTGCGCCGGTTACGCACCCGGATGCCCCAGCTCACCGGTGCCCTCGCGGCCGGCGTCGACGGCCTGGTCGTCGCGCACGACTGCCCGGGCGTCGACCCGGAGGGCCTCGCCGCCCTCACCGCCGCCGAACTGGGCGTCGCCGTGCGGGTCTCCGACGCCACCGGCAGGGGCGAGCTCAGGGAGCTGCTGGTGCGCGGCGAGGACGGCTATGTCGCCACCTACGCGGCCGGCCGCAGCGCCGTGCTCACCCTGCTCGCCGAGGACCGGGTGAACGTCGGCCGGCTCCACCTGGAGGGCCGCCGGGCCGCCGCCCGGATCGGCGACCTGGTCGACGCCGCCGAGGCCGCCGCCAAGGCCCTGCGCCCGGCCCGCAGCACGGCGGCGACACGGACCAGAAACACGCGCACGCCACGGACCAGCACCACCACGGACACGCGCACCACCACCGAAAGTTGAAAGGAAACAGAGAGTCATGGCCAACACCGAAACCGCGCTGAAAGAAGCCCTCACCTCCATCGAGGGCGCCACCGGCGTCGCGCTCGTCGACTACACCACCGGCATGGCGCTGGGCACGATGGGCGGCAGCAAGACCTTCGACCTGAACGTGGCCGCCGCCGGCAACACGGACGTGATCCGCGCCAAGATGCGCACCATGGAGCACCTGGGGCTCAAGGGTGAGATCGAGGACATCCTGATCACGCTCTCCTCCCAGTACCACCTGATCCGGCTGATCAAGGGCCGGGGCGGCAACGGCCTCTTCCTCTACCTGGTGCTGGACATCAACCGGTCCAACCTGGCGATGGCCCGGCACCAGCTGAAGAAGATCGAGGAGGACCTGGAGGTCTGACCTCCGGGCACCGGATTCACACCAGTGCCGCGGTGCGGCGGCGGGCCCCGCCGGGGGCCGCGTCGCCCGCCGCGATGCCGGTACCGCGGTACGCCTTGACGGCCTTGCCCACCGGGCGGCCGCCGCGCCCGTCGAGCCAGTCGACGCGCAGCCACACCAGCTGCTCCTCGGCCCGCTCCCGGCGGCCCAGCCAGGCCGCCTTCAGCCGCAGCCCGGTGCCGGTCCCGGCGAGCAGCATGCCGCCGGCGGCCGGCACCGCGAAGGCGCTGCCGACCGCGACGGCCCAGGCCAGCAGCAGCCACCAGCGGTGCCCGCGGCGCCAGTTCCGCACGGTCACCGCCCGGTCCTGGAGCACATCGTGCTTCCCGGCCCGGGCGGTCCCGCGCAGCAGCAGGGTGTACCGCTTGCGGCGGACGAGCGCCACCACGGCGGCGCCGACGAGGAACAGCACAGCCCCGGCCATGACACCGATCCGGCGTCCGGTGATCCCCTCGGGCAGCACGCCGATCCCGGCCGCGAACACCCCGGACCACCACAGCGGGGCGGCCCCGGCCCGTACGACCACGGCCACCCGGGCCAAGCCCTGTCCGCCCCGTGCCCCTCGTACCGCACCCGCCATGTCCGCAGCCTCCTCGCCCGTGCCGGCCCATCGGTCCCTCGGGCGGGACGGTAACCAGCGAACGTGAGACGAGTCTTAAAGCCAATACCAGTGACTTAAGGGATGGGGTCTCTGTTTCGGGGGTTGCTGGGCGGTGGGTTGATCGGGGCGGTGCGCCAGTGGGGGGCGATGGTCACG
>NZ_JBHZAN010000067.1:0-36436 GCF_042754285.1 Streptomyces sp. NPDC059224 | reverse complement strand
TTTCTGGGGCGCTCGTGCAGCGCCCTGCTTCTCAGGGGCGCGGGGAACTGCGCGAACGGCCCCCACCGGCCCGCAGGCGAAACCCCGCGCTCAGCACACCGTCTCGTCCCCCCGCACCACCGCCGCCTCGCCCTGCGGAACCGGCGCCTCCACCCGTACCTTCCGCACACTCTCCGGCCCCTTGAAGTCCGCCCCGGCCGTCACCCGCAGCACCGGTCCCATGCCGCGCACCGCCCGCAGCTCACTCCCCGGCAGGGCCGCCGCGAGCGACCGGGCCGAGCGGTCCCAGCGGGGGTCGTAGGAGATCACCGTCCGCCGCACGTCGTGCCGGACGGCGGTCACCGGCTGGTGGTTCGCCGCGAACCCCGCCGTCGTCAGCGCCGCGTCCATCCGACGCCCGAGCCCCACCGTCCCGGTGCCGTTCTCCACCTGCACCCGGATCTGTTGCGGCGCCACCTCCACGGTCACCGGCGTCGGCCCGGCGGGCCGCTTGGGTGCCGGCGGGGCCAGCGGCTTGTCCTCGCGCAGGGACTGGAACAGCCGGTCCGACCCGGCCTGGTCCCACTTGAGCGTCGAGCCGATGCCCTTCACGGCGTACCCCAGCTGCCCGACGGGGACGGTCGTGAACTCGGACGAGGACGGGGAGAAGTTGCGCATCGCCCGGCCGAGGTCCAGCAGCTCGTCCGTACCGAAGCCCGTGTCGGCCCGTACGGAGCCCAGCACCGCCCGCGTCACGTCCCGGAACTTGATCGGGTTCAGCAGCACGCCCGACGACGACGCCTGTTCGATCAGCGAGGCCAGGAACCGCTGCTGCCGCTTCATCCGGCCGAGGTCGCTGGCCGCGTCGACGTGCCGGGAGCGGACGTACTGCAGGGCCTGCCCGCCGTGCAGCATGTGCGTGCCGGAGGAGAGGTCGAGCCCGGTGTAGGAGTCCTTCAGCGGCTGCGGCGTGCAGATCTGGACCCCGCCGAGAACGTCGACGGTCCGCATGAAGGTGATGAAGTCGACCTCCAGATAGTGGTCGATCTTCAGATGGGTCATGTCCTCGACCGTGCGGACGGTCAGTTGCGGGCCGCCCTCCGCGTAGGCCGCGTTCAGCTTGATGGGGTGGGCGCCGTGCGTCCGGCCCGTCGTCACGTCGGTGTGCGGCGGGACCTCGGCGTACGAGTCGCGCGGCAGGCTGACGACCGTCGCCCGCTCCCGGTCCGCCGAGATGTGCACGATCATCATCGTGTCCGTGCAGTGGCAGGGTGCCCCGCCCAGCCGGTACTTCCGGCGCTCCTTCTCCGTGATCTTGTCGCGGCCGTCGGTGCCGACCAGCAGGACGTTCATGCCGTGGCCCTGGCGGGGCCGGTTCTTCATGTCCTTGAAGGGGTCCACCCGGGCGATGTCCGCGTCGAGACTGGCCATCACCGAGTGCCCGATCCCGGCCGACGCCAGCACCACCACCGAGAGTGTGGTCACGGCCCGCATGGCCCAGCGCGGCCGCCGGGGCCTCGCGGGTCGTACCGGCGGCCGCGGGGCCTGGCGGGTGGGTTGCGGTCGCCGCTGCGGCCGGGCGGGCCGGGCGGGGGACCGGGGCGGGCTGGCGGCCAAAGGACACCTCCGGACGGGGCCGTACGTGGGATCCGTGAGCACGGTAGGCCGATACGACCTTCAGCCCGCGGCTTGGCACCGGCGCCGCGCACCGGTGTCGCCCGTTCGCGGTAACGTGAGCCCCCTATGAACGCCAAGCCCGACGTGCGGCACCCCGCAGTTTCTGTGATCATGCCCGTCCTCAACGAGGAGCGGCATCTGCGCGGGGCCGTCCAAGCGATCCTCGCGCAGGAGTACGCCGGTGAGCTGGAGGTGGTCATCGCCCTCGGTCCGTCCACGGACCGCACGGACGAGATCGCGGCGCAGCTCGTCGCCGAAGACGCCCGCGTGCACACCGTCCCGAACCCGACCGGCCGCACCCCGGCCGCGCTGAACGCCGCGATCAAGGCCTCCCGGCATCCGATCGTGGTGCGCGTGGACGGCCACGGCATGCTCTCCCCGAACTACATCGCGACCGCCGTGCGGCTGCTGGAGGAGACCGGCGCGCAGAACGTCGGCGGCATCATGCACGCCGAGGGCGAGAACGCCTGGGAGCACGCGGTCGCGGCGGCCATGACCTCGAAGATCGGGGTGGGCAACGCCGCCTTCCACACGGGTGGCGAGGCCGGTTCCGCCGAGACCGTCTACCTCGGTGTCTTCCGCCGCGAGGCCCTGGAGCAACAGGGCGGCTACAACGAGGAGTTCATCCGCGCCCAGGACTGGGAGCTGAACTTCCGGATCCGCGAGGCCGGCGGGCTGATCTGGTTCTCGCCGGAGCTGAAGGTGTCGTACCGGCCGCGGCCGTCGGTGAAGGCCCTCGCCAAGCAGTACAAGGACTACGGCCGTTGGCGGCACGTCGTCGCCCGCTACCACGAGGGCTCCATCAACCTGCGCTACCTCGCCCCGCCGACGGCGGTGTGCGCGATAGCCGCGGGGATCGTGGTCGGCGCCCTGGTCACCCCGTTCGGGTTCGTGATCCCGGGCGGCTATCTCGCCGCGATAGCCGCCGGATCCGTCCCGGCCGGCAAGGGCCTGCCGCTCAAGGCACGGCTCCAGATCCCGCTCGCCCTCGCCACCATGCACATGGCGTGGGGGTACGGCTTCCTGACCAGCCCCCGGTCCCTGGCGAAGCGGGTCATCGCGTCCCGCCGTCCCGCGGTGCTCACCTCTTCCTCCTCCGGCTGAGCACCCGCCCGCTCCGGCGCGGCCCGGACTACCAGGTGTAGTCCGGGCCGACGTGCATGCAGGCCTTTGACCCCGTCGACGTCCGTGGCCTTCTTCACCTGGCCGGCCGGCACACCCAGTGCCTCGGCGACCCGCTGGGCGTCGCCCGCCAGGCGGGCGCTCGGACAGCGCACCGGCGTCCGGTCCTCGCTGAGCGGCGCCGAGGAGTCGGCGGCCGCCTCGTCGGTGATCTTTCGTCGTGGCCGCCGTCTCCTTCTTGTCCTTGCCGTCCAGCGCGATGTCCTCGCGGACCAGCCGCCACGGCTTGGTCGTCATGGTGATGCGCCGGATGGGGACCTCTTCAGCTCCCTGCTCAGGTCGTAGAACTCGGTGACCGTGCCGAGGCCGTCGTACACCTTGCCGGTGTCGGCGTCCGCGCGCCGGGGGATGTCGACGAGGGTGTCGCGGGGCATGGACACCACCGACATGTCGGTGCGGTGCGCCGAGACGCGCAGCAGCACCTGTGTTCAGGGGCTTCTGCCCCGCGCACCACCTGCCCGCCCTCCGCTTGTCACCGCCGCCGCACCCGGGTCCGTCTCGGACACCCGGGCACGGCGGCAGTGTCGTGCAGTCGCTTAGGAGTTGCCTGTGCCTACCTGTGCGGGGGGCGGGGGAGGGGGCTACTGCCACCGATAGGGCGCGTACACGTCCATGCACTGCTTGGTGTCGGAGCCGTTGATGGCGTCGGAGTTGTCCGGCAGGTCACCGGCCTTCGGCGCGGACTGCTTGGGATACGCAGTCCCCTCACGCCAGTCGGCACCGACGACGAGCGTGACGCCCGACACATCGGTGGTCTGCTTCACCTGGCCGACCGGGATCCCCAGTGACTTGGCGACCGCCTGCGCATCGCCCAGCAGGTCCGCGCTCGGGTACTCCACGACCGTCTTCTCCACGGACTCGGCGGTCCCCGAGGTGTCCGCGGCGGCCCTGGTGTAGCCCTTGGCGCCGAGTTGCGTGGCGATCGTCCGGGCCCGTCCGGAGACCGCGGCCTCGGTGGAGGTCCCGGTGGCGTTCCGCACCAGCACCCCGAGCTGATCGGCGGGTACGGAAGGCGACTTGGTGGCCGGGGCGCTCCCGCCGCTCTTCTTCCCGCTCTCCTTCGCGTCGCCGTTCTTGTCGAACGCCACGTCGTCGCGGAGCATCTGCCACATCTTGTCGGCGTTGACGGTGTCCGGTACGACGTGGTCGTCGTTCTGCGGGTCCGGCACGTTCGGCATGGTCACGCTGGTGATGCGGTTGGTCGGCACCGACTTCAGCTGCATGGCCAGGTCGTAGAGCTTCTTGACCGTGCCGATCTCCTCGGACACCGTCAGCGAGTTGGTGGCCGCCTCGGCCAGGTCCATCAGGCGCGGGGTGTCGGTGAAGACGTTCTGCCCCTTGAGCGTCCGGATCATCGAGTTCAGGTACATGTGCTGGGCGCGGGCCCGCATCAGGTCGCTGCCCCAGGCATGCCGGGTGCGCAGCCACTGCAGGGCCTGCTTGCCCTGCACCTTGTGGCTGCCGGCGGTCAGCTTCAGCCCGGAGCCGCCGGGCACCTGCGGTGTCGGGTGGTCCCACACGCTCTGGTTGACGCAGACCTCGACCCCGCCGATGGCGTCGGCCATCTTCACCACACCGGCGAAGTCGATCGTCATCCAGTGGTCGATGTAGACCCCGGTGAGGTTCTCCCAGGTGGCCAGCGTGCAGCCGGCGCCGCCGCGGGCCAGTGACTCGTTGATGATGCTGTTGGCCGCCGGGAACACCTTGCCGGTCTTCGGGTCCGTGCACTTGGGTATGTCCACGCGGGTGTCCCGGGGGATGCTCACCATCGACGCGCTCTTGCGGTCCGCGGACAGGTGGATGAGCATCTGGACGTCGCCGAGCGGCGGGTTGCCCACGTTGTCCTTGCTGCCGCCGAGCTTCACGTTCTCCGCGGAGTTACGGCTGTCGGAGCCGATCAGGAGGATGTTCATCGGAGTCTGCCCGGCCGCGTTCGGCGCGGTCCTGCGTGCCTTGGAGTCGCCGCTGTTGCGCTGGCCCTTGTGGATGTTGCCGTTCAGGTGCTGGTAGTAGAGGTATCCGGCGCCGGCCGTACCGAGGATCACCACCGAGAGGCCGGTCGCCGACCAGCGCAGCACGTGCCGTCCGCGTCTGCGCCGGCCTCCGTTCTTGCCTCGTGACCCGCCGGTGCCGCCCCCACGGCCGCCCGCCGCCTCGGACGCCTTCGGTGCGAGGGACATCGTGTCCTCGACCGCAGGCACTTCCCCGCGCACGTCGCTCTGCGTCAACTCCCTGCCCTCCCCGCCCTGCGCGCTCACGCGCACCGGCCCGCCGCCGACGCCCCCCATCGGACGTGCCACGGACCGCACGGGTCCGCCCCGCGCCCGGTTAGACGCGTGACGGACCCATAGGGTTACCTGCCAATTTGCTGTGACTTGGTGTCATCGGAGAGCAACTCACCGCCACCGCGCCCCGCTTGCTCCTACTTGGCGCAGGTCACCTTGTCCGCGGTGGTCTTGCTGTCCACGTCCGGCGCCTTTGTCGGAGTGGTGAGGGACACCCCCGCCCCCTGGAAGTCCTTGCCCAGCGTCAGGGTCATCGCGGGCACCCCCTGGGAGTTGGTCACGCTCTTGCCGGGCTTCAGCGCCGAGCCGGACAGCCCCATCAGGGAGGCCAGTTCGCGGGCCTGTGAAGCCTGGTCGGGACCGTACTCCAGTGTGGTCCTGGCGAGTTCGGCGGGCGCGTTGCCGGAGTTCTCCGACTTGAGGACGCCCTTGTCGTTCTGCAGCCAGCTGAGGGTCTCCTGGGCGCTGCCGGCCGGGGCGCCGCCGTTGAGGATCCGCACCCGCACCTCGGAGGCCGCGGACTTGGGGCCCTTGAGGCGGGCGGCCGCGGCGTCCTTGCTGGCCTGCGCCTGCTTCTTCTTGACCGCGGTGAAGGAGACGTCGTCCTTGATGGCCGCGAAGACCGGCGGCGCCTTGGTGTCGTTGAGCACGACGGTCGCCTTGACCTTCTCGGCCGGGTTGTCGATCACCGGGACGGTGGTGAAGGTCAGGTTCTTCGGGTTGAGCTTGCCGAGCTCCAGACCCAGGTCCTTCAGCTTGCCGATGCTGTCCAGCTGGGAGTCGACGGTCAGCGCCTTGGTGCCGACCTCGGCCAGCTTCACCAGTTTCGTGGGGCTGCTGAGCGTCGAGTTGGAGCTGAGCTTGCGCATCAGGGCGCTGAGGAACTGCTGTTGCAGCTGGATCCGGCTCAGGTCACCGCCGAAGCCCACCGAGTGCCGGGTGCGCACGAAGGCCAGCGCGGTCTCGCCGGAGATGTTGTGGGTGCCCTTGGACAGCTTCAGGTGCGAGTCCGAGTCGTCGATGTCCTTGGCCAGACAGACCTCGACCCCGCCGACCGCGTCGGTCAGCGTCTTGACCGCGTTGAAGTCGGCCACCATGAAGTTGTCCGGCGTGATCCCGGTCAGCTCGGTCACCGTGCGCACCGTGCAGCTGGCCGTACGGCCGTCCTGGCCGAGGCTGGTGTTGAAGCGGACGTCGGTGGTGCCCGGGATGACCTTCTGGGTGCCGTCGGCCTGCTCGGTCGGGCAGTCCGGGACGTCCACGATCAGGTCGCGCGGGATGCTCAGCGCGGTCGCGTTGGAGCGGTCCTTGGAGATGTGCAGCAGGATGTTGGTGTCGGCGTGGCCGACGCTGCCCGTGTCGCCGTAGCCCTCGTTGCCCTTGCCGGTGCGCTTGTCGGTGCCGATCACCAGCAGGTTGATCGCCTTGTCCTTGCTGAAGCCGCCGGTGCTCGCGCCGTCGTCGGAGACGGACGTGATGTTGTCGTTGAGGTGCTTCACGTAGAGGTAGCCGGCGGCCGAGACGGCGACCAGGACGAAGGCCATCGAGCCGCCGGTCCACAGCAGCACCTTCTTGGCCTTCGACTTCTTCTTCACCGGCCGCCGTGAGCGCCGCCCGGGCGGCGGCTCGGGCTCGGCACGCCGCCTGCGCTGCCCCGGCACCTGTCCCGGAGTCTCCCGGCCCGCGGTCTCCCGCGGTGCGTCGGTGCCGGTGCGCGACGATGTCGGCCGGCGCGGTCCGGGGACCGACGACTGCGGTGCGGAAGGTGTCAGTCGCAGTTCGTATTCGCCGGTGTCCGGATTGAGTACCCACTGGTCTGCGGGATCGATGTTGTCCGCCCGCCCACGGCCTTGCGCGTCCACGGTTGTCCGAATCCTCCGTCGGGGCCACGCGGCGCCTTCCCCCCCATCAAGGCGCTCGGTCACGGTTAACAGTGCACGGCCCCAGGACGGACCTCGCGGCCGGGTGCACCGGAGGGCTCACACTATCCGTCCAGTTCAGCGTCAAGGGACGCCAGTGACAAATTCATCCTCCCTACAACCGGGCAATCCGCCTCATTTAACTGACAACGAACGGCGCCGAAGTTCGCCGCCTTGGCGGGTGCATTACCCGCAACTGTCCTCGGCGGCGGTGTTCCCGTGAAACCCGGATGCCTCGGAGTCTTCCGAGGAGGAAGTGTTCTTCTTGGTGACCGGCACCGGTTTGTCGGCCCGCAGCAGTGCGAAAAGGGCGTCCGCCCTGCCCTCCACGAGCTGGTCACGATTGGAGTCGTACACATACGGCTCGCGCGGGACGGTGAGGAACTGCACCTGTTCGGTGGGGATGTCACGCAGTCCGCGGACGAGTTGGTACAAACCGCGCAGACTGGCCAGCTCCGGGTCGGTGGTGAGCGCGGAGGTCGCCGCGTCCAGCAGCGGATAGAGCTTCGCCGGGTTCAGCAGTACGTCACTGCCCCGGACTTTGCTGACGAGTGCCCCCAGGAACAGTTGCTGCCGTTCCATCCGCTCGGTGTCACTGCCGTTTCCGAGGGACTTGCGCGCCCGTACGTAGCCCAGAGCCTGCTCCCCGTTCAGAGTTACCCGCCCGGCGGGCAGCCGCAGTTTGGCCGCCTTGTCGTCGATCGGTTCCTTCAGGCAGACCTGCACCCCGTCGATCGAGTCGACCATGTTCTTGAAACCGCTGAAGTCGACGACGACGTGATGGTCGATCCGGATGTCGGTGAGCTTCTCGACGGTGCGGATGGTGCAGGCCGAACCTCCGACCTCGAACGCCGAGTTGAACAGCGTGAACGAGGGCTCGCTGCGGCGGCCGTCGCTCCGCAGACAGCTCGGTACGTGCACCATCAGGTCCCGGGGCAGGGACACGGCGGTGGCGCTGCGCCGGTCCGCGGCGAGGTGCAGCAGGATCGTCGTGTCGGACCGCTCGGTGCCCAGGTCCTTGCCGTAACGGCGGTTCCCGTTCCCGGCACGGGTGTCCGACCCGATGAGGAGGATGTTCTGCGCGCCGCGCACCAGCGCGGTCGGGCGCTCCCGCTCGTAGCGGGCGAGCTCTGCGGCGGCCGCCTCGTCGGGGGTGATGTTGTGGCTGAGCCGGTCGTACAGCACCCAGCCGCAGGCGAGCGTGCCGGTGCCGAGCAGCGCGCCGACCACCGCCGCACCCCGCAGCCAACGCCGCCGCAGACGCCGGGCAATGCCGTCCCCGGTCGCGGTTGCCCCTCCGACGTCGGTCACTCCTCCAGAGTGCCCGGGGGTGAGGGCGCAGGGCGGCGGTAACTACTCCACAAGGGTGAGCGACCCCACCCCCACTGACCTGCAGCGCACGCACGCCGCACGGACCCGCGTCCGGCGGGTGGCCCTGCCGGCTCGTCCGGCGAGGACGTCACCTGCCGTCGCCCGTCGCGCGACCCCGCTGGTCCGTGGCTGATGAAGGCGCTCAGCGCCCGAGGCCGGAGGACGGCCCCCGTTGATCCGTCCGGCGAACGGCCCCACCGGTCCGCGGCCGGGGAGCGGGCCCGTCCGTGGACGGGCTCGACGGTTTGTGGTCGGTGGGTGGGATTAGCGGACCGTCGCCGTGACCCGTTCGCTCTCGATTCGCTTGGCGGTGTCCTTCTCGCTCAGTTCCGCCAGGTGCCGGCACAGCACCACCGACCCCCCGACCGCCAGCGGCGCGTACAGACCCGCACTAAGGCCTTCCCACGTGTCGAAGTCCAGCCCCGACAGCAGTCGTGACCCGGGACCGGTCAGGTCCAGCCCCGGCGCGTCCGCGAGCGCGCGCTCCACCACCTCGGCCCCGCTCATCTCCGCACCGGCCACGATCAGCGCCGGCTCCTCCGGATCGACGGGCGCGAACGGAGCGAACCGGTCCCCCTGGCTCGGCACCTCCACCGCGTAGTCGGCGAAGCAGTCCGGGACCGCCGGGAAACGCCCGCCCAGCGGCCGCAGCGCGAGAGCGACCCGCTCCCCGCGGCAGGCCCGGGCCGCCGCCAGCGAATCCGGCCCGCTCACCACCACGTCGGCCGCCGCGGGGTCCCCGCCCACGTCCGCGATCACGCCCACCGACGAACAGGCGAGCAGCCACACCGCGGTCTGCCAGTGCGCGGGCAGCAGCAGGGCCACCCGGTCACCGGGCCCGGCCGCGAGGTCACCCTGGAGCAGGTTCGCGGTCTTGGCCACCCAGTTGGCGAAGGTGGCCACGGACAATTCGACGCGTTCGCCCGTGGCATCGTCGTAGAAGGTCACCAGGGGGCGGCCGGGGTCCGCGGCGAGCGCGGAACGCAGCAGGTCGGCAGGGGTGCGATCGGTGGCGTTCACCCGGGAAAGCGTACGCCGAGGCCGACGCGACCACCGCCCGGCGGGGCCACCGGTTCGACGCGGTCGCATTCGACGGACCGTCAGTCACGAAATGGGCATGAATATCGATTATGTCCGAGATCAGAGGCGTGCGTGGATTCCGGGCTTCCTCGATCGGCGTCACCTGCGCGGCGGCCCTCGCCCTCCCCGCCGCCGCGCTGACCATGCCGTCCGCGGCCGCCCCACCGGGAGTGCCGCCCCCACCGGCGGCACCGGTCACTGCCCCTCACCTCCCGCACCCGGGAACGCGTCCTCGGCCAGGCCCCCGAACAGGGCCTGCGCCGCGACGACCTGGAGCACTTCTCCCTCGTCGGCGTCGGCTGGGACAACCCCGGAACCGAACTGCACGGCCTGGTCCAGGTCCGCAGGCGGTCGGCCGCCACCGGCGACCGGACGGGCCGGCAGGACGTCGACACGCACAACGCCGGCCACGGCGCCGACCCGGGCACGGCAAGAACCGACTCGGGTCGTGTGCACGGCTGCACCACCCCCCTGTGGGCGGGTGACCCGGACGGCGTCGACGTACGGGTGCGTGCCGAACTCGTTGACCATCCCGGCCCGCGCGGCAGCACCCCCACCGGCGGCACGACCTGCTCCCGGCCGGCCTGCGTCTGGAACTCGTCGGCCCCGGCGAGGAGGCCTCTCCGCAGGGCCCGCCGGCCGGCGTTCCCCGCACCGGCACCGGCAACGGGTACAAGTGCTCCCAGGCCCCGTCCGTCATCCGCGGTGTCTACCGCTGCCACGTGGTGAGCATGGGCCGGCGGGACATCGTGGGAGCTCGGGCTCTTCGGGGCCAATCCGACGGGGAAGACATATCTGAAGTCCGGCGGTGGCAATCTCTACCCAAAGGGGAAGAACGTACGACTGAACGTGATCTCCGGCCACAGGGACGGGTACGCCACCGAGTGTCCCGGCGCGAAGCTATACGCCGAACTCGGCTCGGCTCGGCCCGGACCGGCTCCGCGCGCCTCCAGGGACGCTGAGGACGGGGGACCGCGTTCACCGCCGTCGGGGGCAGTCGGGGGAAACCGCACACCGATGCCGCGTGGCACCGCGCGGCCGTCGAGGGCGCCGTCGCACGGTCTGCATACACTGGCCGGCCGACAGAAGAGAGTTCGGCCGGTCCCGGCAGGAAGCAGAGACGACAGGTGACAGAAGCGATCCTCCTGGTCGGCGGCAAAGGCACCCGGCTGCGCCCGCTCACGGTCCACACGCCCAAGCCCATGGTCCCGGCCGCGGGCGTACCGTTCCTGACGCACCAGCTGGCCAGAGCCAGAGCGGCGGGCGTGGACCACATCGTCCTCGCGACGAGCTATCTGGCGGAGGTCTTCGAGCCGTACTTCGGCGACGGCGCGGCACTCGGCCTGCACATCGAGTACGTCACCGAGGAGGAACCGCTCGGCACCGGCGGCGCCATCCGCAACGTGGCGGCCCGTCTCCGCTCGGGCCCCGAAGAGCCGGTCCTGATCTTCAACGGCGACATCCTGACCGGCCTGGACATCAGGGCGCTCGTCGGGATGCACGAGAGCACCGACGCCGACGTGTCCCTGCACCTCACCAAGGTCACGGACCCGCGGGCGTACGGTCTCGTCCCCACCGACGAGACGGGCCGGGTCCTCGCGTTCCTGGAGAAGCCGCAGACCCCCGAGGAGATCGTCACCGACCAGATCAACGCGGGGGCGTACGTCTTCCGCCGCTCGGTCATCGACACGATCCCGCAGGGCCGCCCGGTGTCGGTGGAACGGGAGACCTTCCCCGACCTGCTGGCGGCCGGGGCCCATCTCCAGGGCATGGTGGACTCCACGTACTGGCTCGACCTCGGCACCCCGGCGGCCTTCGTCCGCGGCTCGGCGGACCTGGTCCTGGGCCGGGCTCCGTCCCCGGCCGTCCCCGGCCGCTGCGGCGACCGCCTGATCCTGCCCACGGCCCGGGTCGCGGCGGACGCGAAGCTGACGGGTGGCACGGTGGTGGGAGAGGGCGCGTTCGTGGCCGAGGGCGCACGGGTCTTCGGCTCCACGATCCTGTCGGGCGCCGTGATCGAACCCGGCGCGGTGATCACCGACTCCCTGATCGGCCACCGCGCCCGGGTCGGCGAACGCGCGGTCCTGACGGGCACGGTGATCGGCGACGGAGCGACCGTCGGCGCGGACAACGAGCTGCGGGAGGGCGCGCGGGTGTGGTGCGACGCGATGATCCCGGCGGGGGCGGTGCGGTTCTCCTCGGACCAGTAGGGGGCTGCTGAGCAGGTACGACCGCGGCGGGGCCGCGCACCGGCCGGGGCCCCGCCCCTGGAGGGTGCGTCACCCGCCCGTACGTCACAGCCGGCCGATGTCCCCCCGCGGCATCCGCGGTGCCCGCCGCTTGGGTACGTGCCCGCTCAGCAGGATCAGCCGGGCCGCCCGGTGCCGCTGCCCCGCGTAGGGCTCCAGCAGCCGCAGCATGGCCTCGTCGTCGGCATGCCGGTCCCCGGCCAGCGCGAATCCCACGATTCCCGGCAGATGCAGGTCCCCGACCGTCACCGCGTCCGCCGCCCCGTGGCTGCGCTGCACGGTCTCCGCGGACGTCCAGGGCCCCACCCCCGGCACCACCTCCAGCCGCGCCTGCGCGGCCTCCGCGGTCATCCCCACCGCCTGCTCCAGCCGTGCGGCGACCCGCACCGCGCGCAGGATCGTCGACGCCCGCTTGTCGTCGACGCCGGCCTTGTGCCACTCCCAGGAGGGAATCAGCGCCCAGGTCCGCGGTGCCGGCATCACCCACATCGGCCGCTCGCCCACGCCCGCGGGTCCGGGCGCCCGCTCCCCGAACCGCCGTACCAGCAACCGCCAGGCCCGGTACGCCTCGTCGGTGGTGACCTTCTGCTCCAGCACCGAGGGGATCAGCGACTCCAGGACCAGCCCGGTCCGGGTCAGCCGCAGCCCCGGCCGCCGATGCCGGGCGCCGGCGAGAACGCGGTGCCGGGGCACGAACAGGGACGGATCGTCGGCGGAGCCGAGCAGTTCCGGCAACTGCTCCAGCAGCCACTCGGCACCGGCTCCCCACGCTTCCGCGCGCACCTCACCGCCGTACACGGCGACTCGCAGCGTGCCGGGCCCGGCAGGCGTGAGACTGGCCCGCCACACGGACCCGTCGGAGGTGGCCCGGAACGTCGGATCCCCGGGCCCACGCCGCAACGGCCCCAGCACGAGCCCGAGATCGAGATCTCCGGCCGGCCTCCACAGCCGCACCCGGCCGGGCGCGGTCGCCTGCCGGGGAACACCCGCCGCAGGCACGACGACCTGCCCACCCCGCACAGTCACCCGGGTGGGCCGCGGAGCGAAACGTCCAGCCACTCAAGAGATCCTAGGCGCCAGGCGCCCTTTCAGGGGCGCGGGCCGTGTCCGACATGCGGCCGCCGCCGCGTGGGCGCGACCGGCCACAGGCGGCCCGCACCCGCCCGTGGCCCGGTTCTCCCCGGACCGCGGGCGTGAGTCACCGCACCTCGATGAAGTCCTCCGGATCCCGCTCGGCCCTGGCCCGCGGCTCCTGCGCCGCCTTCCCCACGGCCACCGCCCCCATCGGATCCCACCCCGCCGGCAGCGCCAGCACCTCCCGCACCACGTCCCGGCAGAACATCGTCGAGGAGACCCACGCCGACCCCAGCTGCTCCCCGGCCAGCGCGACCAGGAAGTTCTGCACACCCGCCCCCGTCGCGACCACGAACATCTCCCGCTCGGCCGCGTCCCGCCGCGGGTCCCCGTAGGTGTGCGACCCGTCCATCACCAGACAGGGCACCACCAGATACGGCGCGTTCCGCAGCACGTCACCGCGTCGCACCCGCTTGCCGATGGACTCCGGCGACTTGCCGTCCTTCGTGAGGTCGGCGATCCACGCGTCCCGCATCGCGTCCAGCAGGCGCAGGCGTGACTCCTCCGACTCCAGCAGCACGAACCGCCAGGGCGTCGTGTGGTGCGGCGCCGGCGCCGTCACGGCCGCGGCGACCGCCCGCCGTACCGCCCCGGGGTCGACGGGGTCGTCGGTGAACGCCCGCACCGTCCGCCGGAGCGTCACCGCCTCCCGGACCGCCTCGGACGTGCCGAGCCGGAACATGTCACTGGCCGCGTCCCGGACCAGTGCCCGCGCGCTCTCGCCCTCGTCGCCCGCCGCGGCCACGACGTGCCCGAGCCCGCGCACCACGGCCACCGGCAGCCCCGTCGCCTTGCCCTTGACCAGATCACCGGCGGCGGCGAGTTCGTCGGCCGTGGCGACGACGGTCGCGACCAGCGGATTGCCGTACGCGTCCACGCCCCCGCGCAGATCGTCCAGCACCTGGACCCCGGCGGCGCCGATGGTCACGTCGGTGAGCCCCTCGCGCCAGGGGCGCCCGAAGGTGTCCGTGACGACGACCCCGACGTTGACGCCGAGGGCGTCGCGCAGCCCCGCGCGGATCGCGCGCGCGGAGGCGTCGGCGTCCTCGGGCAGCAACAGCACGGTCCCGGACGGAGTGTTGGAGGCGTCCACCCCCGCCGCGGCCATGACCAGACCCTGCCGGTTCTCCACGATCCGCAGGGGCCCGCGCCGGGCCACCACCCGCACGGTCTCGGCGTCGATCGCGGCCTCCCGGTCGGTCGCCTCGACGAGCCGCCCCTCCGCCTTGGAGACGATCTTCGACGTGACGATCACCACGTCCCCGTCGGCCAGCCCCGGTCCGGCCGCCGCGATCAGCTTGGCCAGGTCGTCGCCCCGCTGGACCTCCGGGAACCCGGCCAGGGCCCACACCCGGTACTCCGGCACCGCGTCCCCGGTCGTGTCGATCGTGCCGGTCTTGTCGTCGGTCTCCTCGGTCATGCCCCGCGCACCTCCTCGGCGAGCGCCAGCGCCTCCCGCGCCATCTGCGCGGCCGCCTCCAGGTCGGTCATCATCAGAGGTACCGCCCGGCAGCGGATGCCGGCCTCCTCGACGCGCGCCACGCTGCCCGCGTCCACGGTGTCGACGAGCCAGCCGTCCAGCAGCCCCGAGCCGTAGTGCTCGGCGACCGCCGCCGCCGTCGACTCCACGCCCACCGCGGCGAGCACCTTGTCGGCCATCCCGCGCACCGGCGCGTCCCCGACGATGGGGGAGAGGCCCACCACCGGCACCCCGGCACCGGCGATCGCCTCCCGGACGCCGGGCACCGCGAGGATCGTGCCGACCGAGACCACCGGGTTGGACGGCGGGAAGAGGATCACGTCCGCCTCGGCGATGGCCTCCAGGACGCCCGGGGCCGGCTTGGACTGCTCGGCGCCGACCGGCACCACCGCCTCGGCGGGCACCGACGCCCGCAGCCGTACCCAGTACTCCTGGAAGTGCACCGCCTTGCGCTCGCCGTCGACCTCGACGGCCACGTGGGTCTCCACCCGGTCGTCGGTCATCGGGATGAGCCGCACGCCCGGCTTCCAGCGGTCGCACAGCGCCTCGGTCACCGCGCTCAGCGGGTAGCCCGCGCCCAGCATCTGGGTGCGCACGATGTGCGTCGCGAAGTCCCGGTCGCCCAGACCGAACCAGTCAGGTCCCGCCCCGTAGGCGGCGAGTTCCTCCTTGAGATGGAAGGTCTCGTCGGCCCGCCCCCAGCCCTGCTCCTCGTTGATGCCGCCGCCGAGGGTGTACATCACCGTGTCGAGGTCCGGGCAGACCTTCAGGCCGAAGAGGTGGATGTCGTCCCCGGTGTTGCCGATGACGGTCACGTCGGCGTCCGGCACGGCCTGCTTCAGACCGCGCAGGAACCGGGCACCGCCGATACCGCCTGCCAGAACCACAATGCGCATGCGCCAAGTCTCGCAGGCGGGTCCGACAACGCGTCACGCGGTCACGGGTCGGGCCTCGCAGCTCTGCGCGGCGTGCATCGGCATCTCGGTGAGGCCCGGGTAGTAGACGTGCAGGCTCACCGCCGGCTCCAGCGCGTGGTTCACCACCTCGTGCACGTACCCCGGCGCGAAGACCCGTTGTGCGCCGGCGGTCAGCGCGCGCGTGCCGCGCGCGGTGTGCTCGGTGAGCGTGCCCTCCAGGACGGTCAGTACTCCCGAGGAACGGCCGTGGTCGTGCGATCCGCTGCCCTGCCCGGGCACCCAGGACAGCAGCCACACCTCGTAGCCGGGGCCGGTGCGCAGCCGGTGGTACCAGCGGGTGGTGGCGTCGTAGCGCACGAGGTGCGCCCACTGGGCGCGGTCGGCGGCGATCGCACGCGCCAGCCCGGCGAACTCGGCCACGGTGACCGGGTGCTCGCGCGGGGGCTGCAGCAGGTGGGGGACTTCGAGGATGTCGCCGGCGATCTGCAGGTCGTTGTCGCTGTTCATGGGGTGCGGTGGTTCCTCAGTGAAGAAGGTCAGCGGGGAACGAGATGCGAAGACCGAGCCCTCGGGGGCCCGGTCAGCAGCTGGAGCGGTGGGATACGGCTACGGCTCAACAGCTGGAACAGCAACAGCTACAGCGAGCGCGGGCAGCACCGTGGGACCCGGCGGTGCGGGTCGAGGTGAATGCCAAGTTCGCGAGCATGCCCACTAGGACATCGGTTCACACCCGCAGTGTCAACTCGACGCCCGGTATGTGGGACATGTTTCACCTCATCCGGTTCATCTCTCTGACGAAAGGTTTGTTCATCCGGCACCCGGGACACATGGCGCACAACTGGGCGCGCGTGCCACCGCGGAACGCGATCGAACATCTGGGCGTCCTTCTCCGTACAAGCTCTGTATGGGGTCGGGGGCCCTGATGGGCCTCGTCTGCATGTCAAGGTTTATGGCGATTTGAACACTTTCCGCATGGCCTTGGTTCCGCAGAGTGAATAACGGGCCCAATAGCAGATCTCGGCTTGACTCGCCCGGAGCAGCACACTTGTAATTTCACTCGTGTCGTTCAGCCGAAATCGGTAACGGCCGGGCACGGGGACGTGAAAGACAGACGAGGGGCGCACATGACCGAGCTGGTGCAGCAACTGCTGGTCGACGACGCGGACGAGGAACTCGGCTGGCAGGAGCGCGCGCTGTGCGCCCAGACCGACCCCGAGTCCTTCTTTCCCGAGAAGGGCGGCTCCACCAGAGAGGCCAAGAAGGTTTGCCTCGCCTGCGAGGTGCGCTCCGAGTGCCTCGAGTACGCCCTCGCCAACGACGAGCGGTTCGGTATCTGGGGCGGACTGTCCGAGCGTGAGCGCCGCCGTCTCAAGAAGGCCGCCGTCTGAACCGGACAGCCACCGGACGCACACAACTGAGCTGCGCGAACGGCCCGTCGCCCGTGGGTTGTCCACAGGGGGCGGGCCGTCGACATGCCCAGCCGATAGTGTGGGCGCTCGTCCGAGACGCCTCGCCGCCACCAGCGGGCGCAGGAGTCCACCGCAGTCCATCGAACCGGGGCCCGTACCTCGATGTCCGTCCACAGCCACCAGGCCGCCGACCCAACGGCTGCCGCAGCGGGTTTTGACCCGACCCGCCCGCCCGAGTTCCCGCGTCACGTGGTGACCGCGGTCCTCGTCTCCCACGACGGTGCCCGCTGGCTGCCCCATGCACTCGCCGGGCTGCTCGGCCAGGAGCGCCCCGTCCAGTACGCGGTGGCGGCCGACACCGGCAGCGCGGACGACTCCGCCCGGCTGCTCACCGAGTCCCTCGGCGACGCCAACGTCGTGCACCTCGCCCGCCGCACCGGCTTCGGTCAGGCCGTCGAGGAGGCGAGCCGCACCGCGCCCGTCCTCACCCCCGACGACCTGCCGTACCTGAAGCGGCCCAGCGGCTGGGACCCGGTCACCCGCCAGTGGCGCGACGACGCCTACGACATGCCCGAGCTGCCGTACGGCGAGCCCGTCCAGTGGCTGTGGTTGCTGCACGACGACTGCGCCCCGGAACCCGAGGCCCTCGCCCAGCTGCTCCGGGTCGTCGACAACGAGATGGAGCTGGGCCGCGACGACGTGGCGGTCGTCGGCCCGAAGCTGCGCGGCTGGTACGACCGCCGGCAGCTGCTGGAGGTCGGCGTCACCATCGCCCACTCGGGCCGTCGCTGGACCGGCCTTGACCGTCGCGAGCAGGACCAGGGACAGCACGACCACGTCCGGCCCGTGCTCTCCGTCTCCACCGCCGGCATGCTGATCCGCCGCGACGTCTTCGAGGAGCTCGGCGGCTTCGACCGCAGGCTCCCCCTGATGCGCGACGACGTCGACCTGTGCTGGCGCGCGCACGACGCGGGCCACCGCGTCCTGATCGCCCCCGAGGCCGTCGTACGGCACGCCGAGGCCGCCTCCCGCGAGCGCCGCGCCGTCGACTGCGCCGGCCGCACCACCGCCTCCCCGCACAAGGTCGACAAGGCCGGCGCCGTCTACACCCTGCTCGTCAACACCCGTACCGCGGCGCTGCCCTGGATCCTGCTGCGGCTGGTCCTCGGCACCCTGCTGCGCACGGTCGCCAACCTCGTCGGCAAGGTCCCCGGACAGGCCCTCGACGAGATCCGCGGCCTGCTGGGCATCCTGCTGCGCCCCGAGCGGATCATCGCCGGACGGCGCAGGCGCGGCCCCTCCCAGCTCGACAAGGGCGAACTGCGCCCGCTGTTCCCGCCGCCCGGCGCGACCGTGCGGGCCACCGTCGAGCAGGTCGCGGGCAACTTCTTCGGCGCCGACGACGAAGTGACCACCGCCGGCCGGCACGGCGGCGGGGTCGAGTCCGGGCCCGGCGGCGACGACGCCGACTTCCTGGAGATCGAGCAGTTCGCCCGCGTCAAGCGCATCGCCCGCAAACCGGGCCCGGTGCTCTTCCTGGTGCTGCTGCTGTTCTCGCTGGTCGCCTGCCGCGCACTGCTCGGCGGCGGCGCGCTCGCGGGCGGCGCGCTGCTGCCCGCGCCGGGCACCTCCGGCGAGCTGTGGTCCCGCTACCTGGACGCCTGGCACGCGGTCGGCGCGGGCGGCACGCCGGCCGCCCCGCCGTACCTCGCGATCGTCGCCACACTGGCCTCCCTGCTGTTCGGCTCGACCGGGCTCGCGGTGACCGTGCTGCTGGTCGCCTCGGTGCCGCTGGCCGGGTTCACCGCCTACTTCGCCTCCCGGCCGCTGGTCACCTCGCGCCTGCTGCGCGCCTGGGCGGCCATCGCCTACGCCTTCCTGCCCGCCGCCACCGGTTCGCTCGCGGGCGGCCGCATCGGCACCGCCGTGCTCGCCGTCCTGCTGCCGCTGATCGCCCGCGCGGGCATCGCCGCCGCCGGCCTCACCAGCGCCTCGGGCGGACGCGGCAGCTGGCGTGCCACCTGGGCGTACGCGCTGCTGCTGACCATCACCACCGCGTTCACGCCGATCGTCTGGCCGATCGCCCTGGTCCTCGGCGTCGTCGTGCTCGCCCTCCGCCGCTCCGACCTGATCGCCTGCGGCCTGCGGCTGCTGACCCAGCTCGGCACCCCGCTGCTGGTCCTCGCCCCCTGGTCGCTGACCCTGCTGCCGTTCGGCTTCTTCAAGGAGGCCGGGCTGGAGTACGGCCCCTCGGCCGCCTCCGCCCTGGACCTGCTCGGCGCCAGCCCGGGCGGCCCCGGCACGCTCGACGGGCTGATGCTCATCGGCATCGTCCTGGCCGCGCTGGCCGCCCTGCTGCGCTCCGAGCGCCAGTCGGCCGTCCGCACCGCCTGGGCCGTCGCCCTGGTCGGACTGGTCTTCGCGGTCCTGTCCAACAAGTCCGCCTGGGCGGGTCCCGCGACCCTCGTCTACGGCATCGCGATCGTCTCCGCCGCCGCGCTCGGCGCCGACGGGGCACGCTCCCGTGTCGCCGAGCAGAGCTTCGGGTGGCGCCAGCCGGTGGCCGCCCTGATCGCCTTCGCCTCCGCCGCCGGCCCGCTGCTGCTCGCCGCCGGCTGGATGATCGCGGGCGCCGACGGCCCGGTCGAGCGGCGCGACGCCACCCAGGTGCCGGCGTTCGTCGCCGAGGACAGCGCCACCACGGACCAGGTCCGCACCCTCGTCCTCGACAGCGACAGCACCGCGCGCGTGGACTACATGCTGGTACGCGGCTCAGGCGCCCGCATGGGAGACGCCGAGGTGGCCGCCGCCGACGGCGAGAACGCCAAGCTCGACAAGGTCGTCGCCAACCTGGTCGCCGGCTCCGGCGCCGACCAGGCCGACCAGCTCGGCGGGTTCGCGGTGCGCTACGTCCTCGTCCACAAGGGCGCACCGCGTGACATCACGCGCGTGCTGGACGCCACACCCGGCCTGTCCCGGCTCAGCCAGCAGAACGGCGGCGCCCTGTGGCGCGTCGACCAGCAGGTCTCGCGCGCGGCCGTCGTCGCCGCGAACGGCTCGGGCACCCCGGCCGCCGTCGCCGCCGGTCCGGTCGACATCCACACCGCCATCCCGGCCGGCGCCGAGGGCCGCGTCCTGCGTCTGGCCGATTCGGCCGCACCCGGCTGGACGGCCACCCTGGACGGCAAGCCGCTGACCCGCACCACGGTCGACGGCTGGGCCCAGGGCTTCGAACTCCCGTCCTCCGGCGGGAAGCTGGACGTCACCTACGACACCCCGTTCACCCACGGCGTCTGGCTGTGGATCCAGGGCGCGCTCGCCGTCGTCCTGGTCGTCCTCGCCCTGCCCGGCCGCCGCCGTGACGTCGACGACGACCTGCCCGAGGAGGAGCAGATCCCCGCCCAGCCCGTCGAGGGCGAGGGCCGCCGCGCCCGCCGCCTGCGTGCCCAGGCGGAGTCCGAGGAGGCGGCGACCGCCGAGGAGGCCGAGGAGTTCCCGGCCACCGACGAGTTCCCGGTCTCCGAGGGGGAGCAGGCGCAGGCCTCGGTCCCGCAGCAGCCGTCCTACGACGAGTGGGACCCGGCCTCCTACCCCGCGGGCGAGGGCTACCAGTCGGGCTACGCCGACCAGTACCAGGACACCGGCGCCGGCCAGTACCAGCAGGGTTACGACCAGCAGACGTACGACCCGTACCAGACCGGTCAGTACGACCCCTACGCCTACGGCGGGCAGCAGGGGCAGCAGGCGTACGACCCGACGTACCAGCAGGGTTACGACCCCGCCTATGACCCCGCCTACGACCCGGCCGCCCAGCACCACCACGGCACCGGCGGCGAGCACCACGACGGGAGCCAGCAGTGAACCGCACCACCCTGTCCCTGCTCGCCGGCACGGCCGCCCTCGCGGCGGTCACCGGGTTCGCCGCGCTCAACCCGCCGGCCACCGCACCCGCGCACACCGCCGAGGCGGCCGCCCAGCTGCCCGTGGAGCGCACCACCCTGCTGTGCCCGGCGCCGAGCCTGTCCGACATCGCCGACACCTCGTACACCTCGTTCACGCCCGTCACCAAGGGCACGACGAGCGACGGCAAGGCCGAACTCCAGGCGGCCACCGAGCAGTCGGCGGACGGGACGAGCGGCAAGAAGAAGGCGCCCAAGCCCGTCCTCACCCCCAAGACACCCGGCACCCCGGCCACCGGTGACACCTCCGGCTCCGACGGCCCCGCCTACGTCGGCACCGCCGAGGGCAGGTACGCCCCGGGCTGGACCGTCCAGGAGACCACCGAGGTCGCCGCGGGCACCGGACGCGGCCTCCAGGGGGTCAATTGCACCGGGGCCGACACCGACTTCTGGTTCCCCGGCGCCAGCACCGCCGCCGGCCGCACCGACTACGTCCACCTCACCAACCCCGACGACAGCGCCGCCGTGGTCGACATCGAGCTGTACGGCAAGGACGGCCAGCTCAAGTCCTCGGTGGGGGAGGGCATCACGGTCGCGCCGCACGCGAGCGAACCGGTCCTGCTGTCCACGCTCTCCGACGAGAAGCAGACCGACCTGACCGTGCACGTGAACGTGCGCAGCGGGCGGGTCGGCGCGAGTGTGCAGGCCCTGGACGACAAGACCGGCGGCGACTGGCTGGCCGCCTCCGCCGACCCGTCGGGCAGCCTGGTGCTGCCGGGCATCCCCAAGGACGCCACGGACGTCCGGCTGATCGCCTTCACCGACGGTGACGCCGACGCCGACCTCAAGGTGCGCCTCGCCTCCCCGGACGGCCTGATCACCCCGGCCGGCAACGAGACGCTGCACGTGAAGGCCGGCATGACCACCGCCACCGACCTCGGTGACGTCACCCGCGGAGAGGCGGGCTCACTGGTCCTCACGCCCACCGACCAGTCGGTCCCGGTGGTGGCGGCGCTGCGCGTCACCCGCGGCAAGAGCGGCAAGCAGGAGACCGCGTACATCCCGGCGACCGCGCCGGTCGGTACGCGCGCGACGTCCGCCGACAACAGCGGCAAGGGCAGCACGCTCTCCCTGACCGCGCCCACCGGCACCGCCCAGGTCAAGGTCACGGCGTCGGCGGGCAGCGAGGGCGGCAAGGCGGTGTCCAAGACCTTCACGATCAAGTCCGGCACCACCCAGGACGTCGACGCCCCGGTCCCCTCGGGACTGAAGGGCACCTACGCGCTGACCGTGGAGCCGATCTCCGGCGGGCCGGTCTACGGCTCCCGCACGCTGGCGGCCACCGAGGACGGCATCCCGGGCTTCACGATCCAGACCCTCCCCGACGACCGCGGCACGGTGGCCGTACCGGAGGCGGACCAGGACGTGTCGGTGCTGCAGAAGTAGGCCGCGCGAGGCAGGCCGCGCCGGCGGTGCACGCCGAAGGACCCCCGCTCACTCCTCGCCGTAGCGGGGGTCCACCGTCTCCGGCGTGAGCCCGAGCAGTTCGGCGACCTGTTCCACGACGACCTCGTGCACCAGCGCCGCCCGCTCGTCGCGGCCCTTGGTACGGATCTCGACCGGCCGCCGGTACACGACCACCCGCGCGCGGCGTCCCTCGCGCGCGGGAATGATCCCGCCCAGCGGCACCGCCTCGTCGCTCCAGCTCTCGTCGTGCCGGTCCTGGAGCCGGGGCACTTCGAGCACCAGGAAATCGATGTCGGCGAGCTGCGGCCAGCGCCGCTCCAGGCGTTCCACGGAGTCCTGCACCAGATCCGCGAACACATCGGCGCGGCTCGCGGCCAGCGGCACCTGAGGGGGTGCGATCGGCCCGCGCATGCCCCGACCGTGGCGGTCGCGGCGACGGGGCCCGGGGCCGGCGGCACGGGGCGGTACACGGTTGTCCATCACTGGTGAAGCGTAGTCCTCGCGGGCTCCCGGCGCGCCGCCTCCCGTCTCGACACCACCTGGGGTGACATGTCGGAGGATGACCATTCCAGCCAAGGTTGGGCTCGTTTCCGTATCTCCACAAGACCGGTGACCTCAAGGCAATTGACGGTGTTTGTGCCGACTCATGACCGGATGCGATACCGTCCGGGAGCCAGGGCGGCGCCGTCCGCGCAGGTCAGCGAGGCGTGTCCGGGGAGGTGTGTGGGGCGCTTCACAACCCGACACGGTGGAGTGACCCGGGGGAGAGTCGTCGCGGCCCGCTCAAGAGTGCGGTACCGTCCAACATCGTGAGCCCTGTACGTCGCTGTTCGCGAACCGCCTGCGGCCGACCCGCCGTCGCGACGCTGACGTACGTCTACGCCGACTCGACCGCGGTCCTCGGCCCGCTCGCCACCTACGCCGAACCCCACTGCTACGACCTGTGCGCCGAGCACTCCGAGCGCCTCACCGCCCCGCGCGGCTGGGAGGTCGTCCGGCTCATCGACGGCTCCGCCCCGGCCCGTCCCAGCGGCGACGACCTGGAAGCGCTCGCCAACGCGGTGCGCGAGGCGGCCCGTCCCCAGGAGCGGGCGGCCGAGGCGGGCGGCGGACGTGGCGCGGATCCGATGGAGGTCGCCCGGCGCGGCCATCTGCGGGTTCTGCGGTCACCCGACAACTGAGCCGTACCCGCAGGTCGCTCCGGGTTCCTCGCCGTTCTCACCCGTTCGGCCCACTGCGCTCGGCCTCTTTCGGTGCTGCACACCCATTGACGCGCCCTTGTCGCGGACACGACCATTCCGGATGACCGGCGGGAAATTGGTTTCCGCATGCCGGAACCGGGGAGGCGCCCGTGTACGTCCAGGACCTGGAACCCGTCGCCGGCTCCCTGGGCCTGTCCGCCCTGGTGGCCGCCCTGCCCCTGGTGACCGTCCTGATCCTGCTCGGCGGGGTCCGGGTGAAAGCCCACCTCGCGGGCCTGACGGGCCTTCTGGCGGCCGTACTCGTCGCCTGCCTCGCCTACGGCATGCCGTTCGGCCAGACGCTCTCCAGCGCCGCCCAGGGCGCCGTGTTCGGCCTGTTCCCCATCCTGTGGATCGTGGTCAACGCCCTGTGGGTGTACCGGATGACGGTCCGTACCCGTCATTTCGACATCCTGCGCCGCTCGTTCGGGCGACTCTCCGACGATCCGCGCATCCAGGCCCTGGTGATCGCCTTCTGCTTCGGCGCGCTCCTGGAGGCGCTGGCCGGATTCGGCGCCCCGGTCGCGATCTGCTCGGTCATGCTCGTCGCCCTCGGCTTCGACCCGGTACGCGCGGCCGTGGTCTCCCTGGTCGCCAACACCGCGCCGGTCGCGTTCGGCGCGATGGGCACGCCCGTGGTCACCCTCGCCCAGGTCACCGGACTGCCACTGGACTCGGTGGCCTCCGTGGTGGGCCGTCAGACACCGTTGCTGGCCCTGGTGGTGCCGCTGGTCCTGGTCGGCCTCGTCGACGGCGCGCGCGGGCTGCGTGAGACCTGGGTGCCCGCCCTGGCGTGCGGAATCGCCTTCGCCGCCGCCCAGTTCGCCGCCTCCAACTACCTCTCCGCCCAACTCGCCGACATCTGCGCCGCGCTGGCCGGCGCGGCCGCGCTCGCCGCCGTGCCCCGCGCGCGCGTGCCCGCCGCCGAGGAGGTGCGTGCGGCCGTGCTCACCGGCGCCCGCAGCGCGGACCTCGACGAGACCGACCCGCGCCCCGAAGTCCTGCGTGCGTACGCCCCGTACGCCCTCATCGTCGTCGTCTTCTCCGTCGCGCAGATCCCGCCCGTCAAGGACTGGCTGGCACGCGCGACCCGGGTCTACGACTGGCCCTTCCTGGACGTCGCCGGCCCGAACGGCCAACCGGTCGGCGGGAATCTCTTCACCTGGCCGGTGGTGTCGACCGGCGGCACGCTCGTGCTGATCGCCGGCCTCGCCACGGCGGCCGTCCTGCGCGTGCACGTGCGCGTGGCGGTCACGGAATGGGTCTCGACGGTACGCGAGTTGAGGTTCGCGATTCTCACCGTGACCTCCGTCCTCGCTCTCGCCTACGTCATGAACCTCTCCGGACAGGCCGCCACCATCGGCCAGTTCGTGGCGGCCGCGGGCGCCGGCCTCGCCTTCCTTTCGCCGGTCCTCGGGTGGTTCGGCGTCGCCGTCTCCGGCTCCGACACCTCGGCCAACGCGCTCTTCGGCGCCCTCCAGGTGAGCGCCGCGCACGAGTCGGGACTCTCGCCGGACCTCCTGGCGGCCGCGAACAGTTCCGGCGGCGTGCTCGGCAAGATGATCTCCCCGCAGAACCTCACGATCGCCTGCGCGGCGGTGGGCCTGGAGGGGCGGGAGGGGGACCTGCTGCGCCGGGTGCTGCCGTGGAGCCTCGGACTGCTGCTGGTGATGTGCCTGATCGTGGCGGGGCAGAGCTCGCCGGTGCTGGGGTGGATGCTGCCCTGACCCGCTGGGCGGGGCGGCCTGACCCGCCGTGCGAGGCGGCCCGGCCGGACTGCCCGTGTCGGCACCGACGGATCCCGAGGGGGCCGTACGCGATCACAGGTGGCCACACGCGATCGCGTAGGACCGCATGAGATCGCGCGGGGTCGCGCGGGACCACATCGGACCGTTGTGGATCCATCACCGCTCACTGCCGGTCACCGCAGATCACGGCCAGGAGACCGTCGGGAAAACGCCGCAGACCGCCCGCAGCCCGCCGGAGCGCCGACGGCGGATACCTGCGTCCGCGCCGTACGCCGGGGCAGGTAGTTTGGGGCGACCGATAGGACTTCAGGAGGGTTGGGCCGTGGCTGCTGATCTGTCGCAGATCGTCAAGGCGTACGACGTGCGCGGGGTGGTTCCGGACCAGTGGGACGAGGCGCTCGCCGAGCTGTTCGGCGCCGCTTTCGTACAGGTGACCGGCGCCGCCGCGATCGTCGTCGGCCACGACATGCGGCCCTCCTCGCCCGGCCTGTCCCGCGCCTTCGTGCGCGGGGCGGCGGCCCGTGGCGTCGACGTCACCGAGATCGGCCTCTGCTCGACCGACCAGCTGTACTACGCCTCGGGCGCACTCGGTCTGCCCGGCGCGATGTTCACCGCCTCGCACAACCCGGCGCAGTACAACGGCATCAAGATGTGCCGCGCCGGAGCCGCCCCGGTGGGTCAGGACACCGGCCTGACGGAGATCCGGGAGCTGGCGGAGCGCTGGTCCCGGCAGGGCGCGCCGGAGCCGGCCGCCACGCCCGGAACCATCACCTCCCGCGAGACGTTGCCGGACTACGCGGCGCATCTGCGCTCGCTCGTGGACCTGACCTCCGTCCGCCCCCTGAAGGTCGTGGTCGACGCGGGCAACGGGATGGGCGGTCACACGGTCCCGACGGTCTTCGAGGGCCTGCCCCTGACCCTGGTCCCGATGTACTTCGAGCTGGACGGCACCTTCCCGAACCACGAGGCCAACCCGCTCGACCCGGCCAACATCGTGGACCTCCAGCAGCGCGTCCGCGAGGAGTCGGCCGACCTCGGCCTGGCCTTCGACGGGGACGCCGACCGCTGCTTCGTCGTGGACGAGCGGGGCGAGCCGGTCTCCCCGTCGGCGGTCACCGCCCTCGTCGCCGCCCGCGAACTGGCCCGCAACGGCGGCAAGGGCACCGTCATCCACAACCTGATCACGTCCTGGACCGTTCCGGAGGTGGTCCGCGAGAACGGCGGCACCCCCGTCCGCACCCGCGTCGGCCACTCGTTCATCAAGGCCGAGATGGCGAAGGCCGGCGCGATCTTCGGCGGCGAGCACTCGGCCCACTACTACTTCAAGGATTTCTGGAACGCCGACACGGGCATGCTGGCCGCCCTGCACGTCCTCGCCGCCCTCGGCGGCCAGACCGGCCCGCTCTCCTCGCTCGTCGCCCAGTACGACCGCTACGTCGGCTCCGGCGAGATCAACTCCACGGTCGCCGACCAGCAGGCCAGCCTCGCGGAGATCCGCGCCGCCTACGGGGACCGCGACGACCTCACCCTGGACGACCTGGACGGCCTCACCGTCGCCGCCGCCGACTGGTGGTTCAACGTCCGCCCGTCCAACACGGAACCGCTGCTGCGCCTGAACGCGGAGGCCAGGGACGAGGCGACGATGACGAAGGTGCGGGACGAGGTACTGGCGATCATCAGAGGCTGAGATCGGCCCCGCCCAGCCCGGCGGCGGTAACCTGACCGCACGCGAACATCCCGCCACCGAATCCCGAAGGGAAACGCCATGCCGCTCGAAGCCGGCCTTCTGGAGATCCTCGCCTGCCCGGCCTGCCACGCCCCCGTGAAGGAGCAGGACGCCGAGCTGATCTGCACCGGCCAGGACTGCGGCCTGGCGTACCCGGTGCGCGACGGCATCCCCGTCCTCCTCGTCGACGAGGCCCGCCGCCCCGCGTAGCCACCACCGTGCCGACCGCGCCACGGCAGCGGTCGGCCGCGCCACGACCGCGACACCACCGCACCGCACCTGGACCCCGGCAACCGGAGGCCGCTCCCATGCTCGACGAATCGCTGCTCGACACGCCGGAGGGCCTCGCCGAGGCCGACCGCCGAGGTCTGCTGCGCGGCGCGGCCGAGGCCGGCGCCCGCGTCCGCACCGCGGCCCGGCTCGCCATCGAGGCCGGTGTCCAGGAGCTGAAGCCGGACGGCCGTCCGCGTGCCGTCCTGATCGCGGGCCCCGGCGTCGCCGCCACTCACACCGCCGACCTCCTCGGCTCGCTCGCCGGCCCCGGCAGCCCCGTCATCCGGCTCGCCCCCTCCGGTGTGGCCCCGGCCGCCGGCGCCCTGCGCTGGGAGCTGCCCGGCTGGGCCGGCTCCGTCGACCTGCTGCTGATCGCCACCCCGGACGGCACCGAACCCAGCCTGTCGCTCCTCGCCGACCAGGCCTACCGGCGCGGCTGCTCGGTCGCTGCCGTGGCGCCCGCCCAGACCCCGCTCGCCGAGGCGGTGGCCGGCGCCCACGGTCTGTTCGTGCCGATGGCGACGGCTCCGTACGACCACGGCGAGCCGCTCGCCGGCTCCTCCCCGGGCGTCCTGTGGGCGCTGCTCACCCCGCTGCTGGTGCTGCTCGACCGCATCGGCCTGGTCACCGCCCCGCCCGACGACTTGGAGAAGGTCGCCGACCGCCTGGACCGGGTCGCCGAGCGCTGCGGTCCGGCCATCGTGACCTACAGCAACCCCGCCAAGACCCTCGCCTCGGATCTCGCCGACGCGCTCCCGGTGGTCTGGACGGAGGGCGTCTCGGCCGGCCCCGCGGGCCGCCGCTTCGTCGCCGCCCTCGCCGAACTGTCCGGCCGCCCCGCCCTGGTCGCCGAACTGCCCGAGGCCCTGGCGGCCCATCAGGCTCTGCTCGCCGGCCCGCTCGCCGCCAGCGCCGACCCCGACGACTTCTTCCGCGACCGCGTGGAGGAGGCCCCCGCACTGCACGCGCACGTGGTGCTGCTGCGCGACCGCCCCCTCGGCGGCCTCACCGCCGCGCCCGCCGCCCGCGAACTCGCCCTCGGCCACGACACCCCGATCAGCGAGCTGGAGCCGGAGGAGGGCGACGAGCTGGAGACCCTCGCGGAACTGATCGCCGTCACGGATTTCGCCGCCGTTTACCTGGCGCTCGCTTCGGGGGCCTGAGGTGGACACCGGCACCGGGGCCACCGTACCGAGGGCGGCCTGAGGGCCGTACCGAAGGCGGACCGCAGGGGGAACACGCGGTGAACGAGACCGCGGGGAACACGCGGTGAACGAGACCCGCCGTACGGCGCCGTGCGCGGTCGTGGAACCGTCATGGTCCGTCGTACACCGTCGTACGACGGACGCGTCCGCGCCCCCACGCGACCCTGGGCGCCGGCCGCCCCGTACGCAGAGACAACCGGCAGAGAGAAGTCATGGACCGCCTCGACAACACCATCCGCCCCTACGCCTGGGGTTCCCCGACCGCCATCCCGACGCTGCTCGGGGTCGAGCCGAGCGGCGAGCCGCAGGCGGAGATGTGGATGGGCGCGCACCGGGGCGCCCCCTCGCGCACCGCGCGGGGCACGCTCGTCGACGTCGTCGACGCGAACCCGAAGGCCGAACTGGGCGAGGCGGCCGTGGCCAAGTTCGGCCCGCGACTGCCCTTCCTGCTCAAGATCCTCGCGGCCGGCGCCCCGCTCTCCCTCCAGGTGCACCCCAACCTGGAGCAGGCGCGCGAGGGGTACGAGGACGAGGAGCGGCGCGGGATCCCGGTGGACGCCCCGCACCGCAACTACAAGGACGCCAACCACAAGCCCGAACTGATCTGCGCACTCACCGAGTTCGACGGCCTGTGCGGCTTCCGCGCCCCGGAGCAGAGCGCCGGACTCCTCGCCGCCCTCGGCGTCGACTCCCTGAAGCCGTACGTCGACCTGCTGCGCGCCCACCCCGAGGAAGCGGCCCTGCGCGAGGTCCTCACCGCGATCCTCTCCGCCGACCGCGAGGAGATGGCCCACACGGTCGCCGAGACCGCCGCCGCCTGCGCCCGCCTCGGCGGCGAGTACCAGCCGTACGCGGACATCGCCCACCACTACCCCGGCGACCCCGGGGTGATCGCCGCGCTGCTCCTCAACCACGTGCGTCTCCAGCCCGGCGAGGCCCTCTTCCTCGGGGCCGGCATCCCGCACGCCTACCTCGACGGCCTGGGCGTCGAGATCATGGCCAACTCCGACAACGTGCTGCGCTGCGGCCTGACCCCCAAGCACGTCGACGTCCCCGAACTCCTGCGTGTCGTCCGCTTCGAGGCCGGTGACGCGGGCGTGCTGCGTCCCGAGGCCGCACCGGACGGCGAGGAGGTCTACGAGACGCCGATCGACGAGTTCCGCCTCTCCCGGTACGTCCTGCCCGAGGGGGCCGCCCCGCACGACCTGACCCTGCCGACTCCGCAGATCCTGCTCTGCACGGCCGGCGTGGTCCGGGCGGGCGAGGAGGAACTGGCCCCCGGCGGTTCGGTGTTCGTCCCCGCGGGCGAAAAGGCGGAGGTCTCGGGTGCGGGCACGGTCTTCCGTGCCACGGTGATCGTCTGAGGGATGCGTGATTCCGGATGGGTCGGATTGTCGTACCGGGATTGTGGATACCTGACGAACCGCTCCCGGACAGGGCTGCAAGAATGACCCATCCGGCAAAGCACGGGCAAAGACGAGCGCACGCCTGGACGGCGTAGACGGACGACGGCGAGAAGGGACATCGCGGACACATGAGCGCGTCAGGCGGCACCAGGGCGATCGTGGCGGCACTCGGCGCCAACCTCGCGATCGCGGCAGCGAAGTTCGTGGCGTTCGCGTTCAGCGGCTCCTCTTCGATGCTCGCCGAGGGCGTGCACTCGGTCGCCGACTCCGGCAACCAGTTCCTGCTGCTCATCGGCGGCAAGAAGGCCCAGCGCGAGGCGACCCCGCAACACCCCTTCGGCTACGGCCGCGAGCGGTACATCTACGCCTTCCTCGTCTCGATCGTCCTCTTCTCGGTCGGCGGCATGTTCGCCATCTACGAGGGCTACGAGAAGATCAGCCACCCCCACCAGGTCGAACACTGGTACTGGCCGGTGGGTGTCCTGGTCTTCGCGATCATTGCCGAGGGCTACTCGTTCCGTACCGCCATCAAGGAGTCCAACCAACTGCGGGGCAAGCTGTCCTGGTCGCAGTTCATCCGTCGCGCCAAGGCCCCCGAGCTGCCGGTCGTCCTCCTGGAGGACTTCGGTGCCCTCATCGGCCTGGTCCTCGCCCTCGGTGGCGTCGGCCTCGCCCTGCTCACCGGCGACGGCGTCTGGGACGGCATCGGCACGGTCTGCATCGGTGTCCTGCTCGTCATGATCGCCCTTGTCCTCGCGGCCGAGACCAAGTCCCTTCTCCTCGGCGAGGCCGCGGGCATCGAAGAGGTCAGGAAGATCGAGGCCGCGATCGTCGACGGCGACACGGTCACCGGCATCATCCACATGCGCACGCTCCATCTCGGCCCCGAGGAGCTGCTCGTCGCCGCCAAGATCGCAGTCCAGCACGACGACACGGCCACCGAGGTCGCGAGCGCCATCAACGCCGCCGAGGCCCGCATCCGCACCGCGGTTCCCATCGCCCGCGTGATCTACCTCGAACCCGACATCTACAGCGAGGCCGAGGCCACCAAGGGCCCCGACCCGGAAGCCACCCCGGGCGGCCCGGCCCCCCACCCCGCCGGTCACTGAGCCTTCCCGGCCGGCACAGCCACGGGCCCGTCCCTCCAGGGGAAACGGGCCCGCAGTCAATCCGGTCACCCCACCTCGCTCAGCACCCGGCACCGCCCCGCCCGCCCGTCCGCGGCGCTGACCGGCCCCGCGAGCTTCTCTGCCGCCGTGCAGGTGGGGGGGCGCCGGCCCGGACGGGTCACGTCGATCTCCTAACGCCCTCGTCACACGAAACGCCGTCCCGGGACGTCCCGCGTACTCGATCGGAAGCCCCGATCTCCCTGCGTCCCACGACACCCCCACCCCGGCCCAACGGCGCGAAAGTCCCGGTTGGCCCCCTCCGGTCACCCCTGTGCACCCCTCGCCGAGACCCTCGTCACCTCTTCACAGGCCACCTGGCCGACCGCGCCGGCCCCCTCGAACGGCCTGAACTGTTCGGAGGCGGACTGGGGACGCCCCGCCCACCGGTGTAGCTTGGGACGGAGCCAGACGTCGCTGCTGATGGCGGTCGGGCGGTCCCCTACGGACCGGCCGAGGGAGAGAGGGCCTCCGACGGACTGCGCTGCGCGCACGCGGGCATGCCTGTGTCCTCTTCTCGGGCACCCCTGTGTCCGCCGCCGCGCAGACCAGCCGTACCCACCCTCGACCCGATACCGAGGAGCAGCTCGCAATGACGACTGTCGACAACCGACAGGACTTCAAGGTCGCCGACCTCTCCCTGGCCGACTTCGGCCGCAAGGAGATCACCCTCGCCGAGCACGAGATGCCCGGCCTGATGGCGATCCGCAAGGAGTACGCCGACGCGCAGCCGCTGGCCGGCGCGCGCGTCACCGGCTCCCTGCACATGACCGTGCAGACCGCCGTCCTGATCGAGACCCTGGTCGCCCTCGGCGCCGAGGTCCGCTGGGCGTCCTGCAACATCTTCTCCACCCAGGACCACGCGGCCGCCGCCATCGCCGTCGGCCCGAACGGCACGCCGGACAACCCGCAGGGCGTCCCCGTCTTCGCCTGGAAGGGCGAGACGCTGGAGGAGTACTGGTGGTGCACGGAGCAGGCGCTGACCTGGCCGAACACCCCCACCGGCGGCCCGAACATGATCCTCGACGACGGTGGTGACGCCACCCTCCTCGTCCACAAGGGCGTCGAGTACGAGAAGGACGGCAAGGTGCCGTCCGTCGACACCGCCGAGTCCGACGAGCACCGCGTCATCCTCGAACTCCTGCACCGGACCATCACGGACGGCTCGCAGAAGTGGACCCAGCTGGCCTCCGAGATCCGCGGCGTGACCGAGGAGACCACGACCGGCGTCCACCGCCTGTACGAGATGCAGCGCGACGGTGAGCTCCTGTTCCCGGCGATCAACGTCAACGACGCCGTCACCAAGTCGAAGTTCGACAACAAGTACGGCTGCCGCCACTCCCTGATCGACGGCATCAACCGCGCCACCGACGTCCTCATCGGCGGCAAGACCGTGGTCGTCTGCGGCTACGGCGACGTCGGCAAGGGCTGCGCGGAGTCCCTGCGCGGACAGGGTGCCCGGGTCATCGTCACGGAGATCGACCCCATCTGTGCCCTGCAGGCGGCGATGGACGGCTACCAGGTCACGACCCTCGACGAGGTCATCGACAAGGCCGACATCTTCGTCACCACGACCGGTAACAAGGACATCATCATGGCCTCGGACATGGCCAAGATGAAGCACCAGGCCATCGTCGGCAACATCGGTCACTTCGACAACGAGATCGACATGGCCGGCCTCGCCAAGATCCCCGGCATCGTCAAGGACGAGGTCAAGCCGCAGGTTCACACCTGGAAGTTCCCCGACGGCAAGGTGATCATCGTCCTGTCCGAGGGCCGCCTGCTGAACCTGGGCAACGCCACCGGTCACCCGTCGTTCGTGATGTCCAACTCCTTCGCGGACCAGACCCTGGCCCAGATCGAGCTGTTCACCAAGCCCGACGAGTACCCGGTCGGCGTCTACACGCTGCCCAAGCACCTCGACGAGAAGGTCGCCCGTCTGCACCTGGACGCGCTCGGCGTGAAGCTCACGACGCTCCGCCCCGAGCAGGCCTCGTACATCGGCGTCAAGGTCGAGGGCCCGTACAAGTCGGACCACTACCGCTACTGAGAGAGCGCCGCTGAAGTACCGCCGCTGAGGTATCGCCACCGCGATACCTCAGCCCAGTCCGCGGCCCGCCTCCGGAAGAGCACGGCAGTGCACTGACGCGCCTTCCCGGAGGTAAGCGTTCCGGCCCATCGAGGCAGGCCCCCGCACCCCCGTGTCGGGGGCCCGCCCCTTTGGCCCCACTGGCCCCGCCGGCCTACCCGCGCGGCCGTACCGCAGGACCGAGCCCCGGACCGGCGGCCCGCCAAGACCCAGGACCCTCATGCCCCGCGGCCGTTATTCGCTCCACGATCCGCACGATCGCACCCCCCTCGGTGAAGAACACTTCCAATGCGCCCCCGGCCCCTCCGGCTGGCGTTATGTCTCCCAGGTCACCACCCCCTCCGGTGACCACAGCGGCTCGGTCGATCTCGCCCTGGACCACCTCGGCCGCCCCATCCGCCTCGAACTCCACGCCGCGAGCTGGCGGGTTCGCGGAGCCGCCCTCGACGGTGTCACCTGGGTCCGCACGGACCCCACCGGCGCTCATGCCACCGAAGGCCATGTGCGCGCCCACGCCTTCACCGGCACGTCTCCCGCGTTCCTGGTCGCCACCGCCCGTCTCCTGCGCCTCACCCCCTCCGCCTCCGCTACCCGCGTACGCCTCGTGGCCTTCACGGACCCGGTCCTCGCCCCCCGCACGGTGGACCAGTCCTGGGCCTTGGTGAAAAGCGAAGCACACGCCACTGACAATGGCCCTCTGACCGTGGACGAATACCAGGTCACAGCCCTGGACACGGGGGAGCAGCACGCCGTTCACCTCGCCGGTGACGTGGTCCTGGCGGCGCCCGGGATCGAGCTGGAGGACCTGCGGTCGCCACCGTCCGTCTTCGACAACGCCGACAACGCCGCCGGCACCGACGACTTCGACGACTTCGAGGACTGACCCGGAGCGGCGCCGGGTCCGGGTCCGGCCTAGGCCGGCGGCACGAACCCGGTGGAGGGCCGCTCGTCCGCCGGGGGAGCGGCGGGTCCGGGAGCCTGGGGCTGCCCCGCCGACGGGGGAGACGACATGGCCGGGGCGGCGGGATCGGGGCGATACGAAGGCGCCGGAGGTACCGGTGGGGCGAAGCCGCTCGGCGCACCGGGTACGGGAGGGGCGTAGCCATGGGGCGCGCCCGGCAGCGAGGGGCCGCCATAGCCGTAGGGAAGGCCCGATGGTGGGGCGTAGGCGTTCGGTGCGCCGGTTTCCAGGGGGGCCCGGGCCTGGCCGGCGAAGGCCCGCCGGGCCTCTCGCGCCTGCCGTTCCTGCACCACGGCCGCCAGATACGCCGCCGGTGGAATCTCCCGTGGCGCCGGAGTCCCCGTCCGGGCCGCGAGGTCGGTCGCGAGCTGCTCCGCCATCGTCCAGGAGACCTGCGGATCGAGCTGCTGCATCCGCGTCAGGTACTGCCGGACGGCAAGCCACAGCCCGTCCGGAACAGCCGACAGATCCAGCTCGGCGAAACGTCCCGCCAGCCAAGGAGGAGGCGGTGGAATGAACCTGGTCTGCCCGACCGGCACCCGCTCGCGTACGACCAGAGTCCCCGCGAACACATCTCCCAGCCGACGGCCGCGCGCCGAGACCAGCGAGGCGATACAGGCGACGACCCCGAACGTCATCAGAATCTCGACCACGCCGAGGGCACCACGCACCAGAGCGTGCCGGAACCGAATGGGCCCGCCGTCGTCGCGCACCACACGCAGTCCGCATGCCATCTTCCCGAGCGAGCGCCCATGGCTCAGCGTCTCCACCGCGATCGGCCCGCCCACCAGCAGCAACAGGAAGGCCGCGAGCGACAGCGCCACCTGCGCGGCATCGTCCAACGAGGCCGTGGCCGCCACCAGGCCTATGGACACACCGATGTACACGGTCATGGCCACGACCAGGTCCAGCAGAACGGCCAGCGCCCTGCTGGGCAGCCTCGCGGGACGCAGCTCGAGCGCCACCGCCTCACCTGTCACCAGCTCACTCACGCTTGCCGCCTTCCCTTGGTCTGCCCCGTACAGCGCAAGTCTGCCAAGCTGAGAGCGCATCGCGCCGCAGTACGACAAGCCGACAGCTGAGACAGGCAGTCGACGACCAGCCGAGGAGCAGGCAGACCCGATGGACCTCGACGTCTTCGTCTCCGCACACCGCGCCGAGTGGGACCGCCTCGACGCGCTCCTGCGCCGCCAGCGGCGCCTCAACGGAGCCGAAGCCGACGAACTCGTCGCTCTGTATCAGCGCACTGCCACGCACCTCTCCCTGATCCAGTCCAGCGCGCCCGACCCGCAGCTCGTCGGCCGGCTCAGCCAGCTCGTGGCACGCGCGCGCAGCGCGGTGACAGGGGCGCGTCGCGCCTCCTGGCGCGATGTGGCTCGCTTCCTCGGTCAGGGGTTTCCGGCCGCCGTCTACCGATCCCGTCACTGGTGGGTGCCCACCGCGCTCATATCCACCGCCGCCGCGATCCTCCTGGGGTGGTGGATCGGCACGCACCCGGACGTGCAGTCGACCATCGCCGCCCCCAGCCAGCTCCGCGAGCTGACCCGTCCCGGGGGTGAGTACGAGACCTATTACTCCAGCCATCCCGCGGCTTCGTTCGCCGCCCAGGTGTGGACGAACAACGCCCAGGCCGCCGCGATGTGCCTGGTCCTGGGGGTGTTCCTGGGCCTCCCGGTCATCTACATCCTCTTCGAGAACATGCTCAACCTGGGCGTGGGCTTCGGCCTGATGTCCTCGGCCGGACGTCTCGACACGTTCCTGGGCCTGGTCCTCCCGCACGGGCTGCTCGAGCTCACCGCGGTCTTCGTCGCCGCGGGCACCGGGCTCCGCCTGGGCTGGACCGTCATCGACCCGGGCCCGCGCAGTCGCCGTAACGCCCTGGCCGAAGAGGGGCGCGCCGCGGTGGGCATGGCGATCGGGCTGGCCCTGGTCCTGTTCGTCTCCGGTGCCATCGAAGGCTTCGTCACCCCGTCCGGTCTGCCCACCTGGGCCCGTATCAGCATCGGGGTCGTCGCTGAGCTGGCCTTCCTCACCTACGTCTTCGTCCTCGGCGGCCGTGCCGCCCGGGCCGGCGAGACGGGCGACCTCGAGGAAGCCGAGCGCAGCGCGTTCGTCCCGACGGCTGCCTGATGTGCGAAGACCTCCCGTGAGCTGCTAGTCTCCTCTTCGCCCCGGAAGACCCGTTGACACGGGCCCGTCGGGGAGGTAGATTCAAACAGTTGCCTAGAACTGGACAAGTTCGGGGCCGATCGTTAGAGTCGATCTGCTTCATAACGGAGAGTCAACTCCGAACATCGAAGCCACTCCCCGATTTACTCAGAAATGAGTGGCCGGTCAGACCGGCCAAGAACTTCTGATAAAGTTGGAAACGCCGAAAGAGAGCCGGAAGGCAATCAAATAGGCAAGGCCCTCCAACGGCCACTGGAAATGAATTCCGACCGGGAACGGAACGGAAAACGGATCTGGTAAGGTTGGAAACACCGAAGGGAAGCCCGGAGGAAAGCCCGAGAGGGTGAGTACAAAGGAAGCGACCGTTCCTTGAGAACTCAACAGCGTGCCAAAAGTCAACGCCA
>NZ_JBHZAN010000066.1:0-36510 GCF_042754285.1 Streptomyces sp. NPDC059224 | reverse complement strand
TGGTACTGCAGGGGGGACCCTGTGGGAGAGTAGGACACCGCCGAACAAATTTTGGGAAAGGCCCACGCCATATGGCGTGGGCCTTTTCGCGTTTATGCTCGACCTTATGCGCTACGACCTGGTCATCTTCGACAACGACGGCGTCCTCGTGGACAGCGAGCCCATCTCCAACCGGCTGCTCGCCGCCTATCTGACCGAGCTGGGACACCCCACCTCCTACGAGGACTCCATACGGGACTACATGGGCTCCGCGATGCACCGCGTCCATGAACTCGTCGAGGCGCGCACCGGGCAGCGACTGCCGGACGACTTCGACGATGTCTTCCATGCGCGGGTGTTCGCGGCCTTCGAAAGGGAGTTGAAGCCCATCGCCGGGGTCGCGGAGGTCCTGGAGCGGCTGGCGGCGGACGGGGTGCCGTACTGCGTGGCGTCGTCCGGGAGTCATGAGCGGATCCGGGTGGGGCACCGCACGACCGGCCTGGACCGCTGGTTCGACGTGTCGCGGGTGTTCAGTTCGCAGGACGTGGGGCGGGGGAAGCCTGCGCCGGATCTCTTCCTCTACGCGGCCGAGCGGATGGGGGTCGCGCCGGAGCGTTGTGCCGTCGTGGAGGACAGCCCCCTGGGGGTCCAGGCCGCCGTCGCGGCGGGGATGGACGTGTACGGCTTCACGGCCATGACGCCGGCCGAGCGGCTGCAGGGTGCCACCCAGCTCTTCTCCGAACCTGGACAGCTGGCTGACCTGCTGGAATGACGGGAGGCATCGGCACGGCGCTGACAATTGTCATACCCAGCTCCGGACGTTCGTTTCTACTGGGAGACCCCGTCCGGACGCGAAGCTGAGGGCATGACGAAGACGACGAACACCGGGTCCCGGAACAGGCAGCGGGTCGGCGTGGTGGAGAACCTCCGGCCGCTGATCGTGGACGTGGCGGTGCCCCTCGGGTCGTACTACTTCTTCAGGGGGGCCTTCGGGATGAGCACCTTCGCGGCGCTCGCCTGGAGCAGCGTGGTGCCGGCCGTGCGGACGGTCTGGAGTGTGGCCAGGGAACGCCGGGTCAACGGGCTCGCGGCGCTGATCCTGGCCGTGAACGTGGTCGGGCTGGCGCTGAGTTTCGTCGCCGGTGACCCGCGGCTGATGCTCGCCAAGGACGGCGCGGTCAGCAGCACGGTCGGCATCGGGATCCTGGTGTCGGTGGCACTGGGCAGGCCGATGATGACGGCGGGGCTGAAGCCCTTCCTGGTCAAGGGGGACACGGCCCGGGAAGCCGCCTGGGAACGGCTGGCCGCCGGGAGCGCGGTCCGGTCGGCGGAGTTTCTGCGCAAGGAGCGGGTCTTCTCCCTGATCTGGGGAGTGGTGCTGGTGGTGGAGTGCGTCGTCCGGGTCGTCGGCGCCTACACGATCCCCGTGGACACCATGGTCTGGCTGAGCTCGCTCCTCCTGGTCGTCGCGATCACCCTCGGCATGGTGGTCTGCGGTGCAGCGGCGGCCGAGCCGATGGCGTGCCTGATCACCGACGAGGCGCAGCGCCGGGAAGCCGGGCAGGAGCGGGAACGACAGCTGGTGGGCGCCGCCTGAGCGGCGCGAGGGTAAAGCTGAAGGAAATTCATCTTTGGCTGGATCTACCCACGAGTACGCCGGGGCCCTACGCTCGCCGCCATGACAGATGTGCTGCGGCGCGGCAGGGCCTCGTTGGCGTTCAGCTTCTTCACGCAGGGCGCCACCTTTGCGCTGCTCGTGACGCGCATCCCCGCCATCCAGGACCGGTACGGCGTATCCGACGCGCTGCTGCCGGTCTTTCTCGCCGCCGTGCCGATCCTGGCCGGCGTGGGCAGTGTGACCACCGAGCAGTTGGTGAAGCGCATATCGCCCAGCCGGCTGCTGCGCTGGTCCCAGCCCGTGGTGATGCTGGCGCTGCTCGGGGTAGGGGCCGGCGACGAGGTGGCCGAGCTGGCGGTCGCGCTGGCCGTGTTCGGGCTGGCGGTCGGGGCGCTGGACGCCTCGATGAACATGCTCGGGGTGAGTCTGCAGCGGACGTACGGACGCAGCATCATGCTCAGCTTCCATGCCGCCTACAGCCTGGGCGGGATTCTGGGGGCCTCGCTGGCGTGGGCGGGGGCGCACTGGCATCTCGCGCTGTGGGTGTCGTACCTGCCGGTCGTCGCGGTGCTGTTGCCGGCCGCGCTGGCGGGCAGCCGCTGGTACGTGGACGGACGGCCGGTGGAGGCCGCGGAGGACGGTGCGGGCGCCGGTGCGGGCGGTGGTGTGGTCTTCAAGCTGCTGCTGCCGCTGTGTCTGGTGATGACGTTCGCCTACATCGGGGACTCCACCGTCTCCAACTGGAGTGCGAAGTATCTGAAGGACGTGCTGGGGAGCAGTGAGCAGCTGGCCACCGTGCCCTACAACGTGTACATGGTGACCACGCTGGTGGGGCGGGCCATCGGGGACTTCGGGGTTCGGCGGTTCGGGGCCGTGGCGGTCGTACGTCTGGGCGCGCTGGTGGCGGCGGTCGGGTTCGCGGTGGTGGCGGGTGCGTCCGGGGCGTGGGTCGGGATGGCCGGGTTCACTCTGCTGGGGCTGGGACTGTGTGTGCTGGTGCCGCAGACCTTCGCGGCGGCGGGGCGGTTGTTCCCCGGGGATTCGGACGCGGCCATCGCCCGGCTGAACATCTTCAACTACGTCGGGTTCCTCGTCGGTTCGCCGTTGGTGGGTGCGCTGGGCGACGCGTGGAGCTACCGCGGGGCGATGCTGGTGCCGATGGTGTTGGTGCTGGTGACGTTGGTGTATGCCCGTTCGTTCGCGGTGCGCGCGGACCGATACGGTGGCGGGCATGAGCGGCCGCGCACAGCTGATGTGGGACGAGGCAGTAACGGGCTATGACTTCGGTCCGGGTCATCCGATGGATCCGGTCCGGCTGGCGCTGACCCGGAAACTGGTCGATGCCTTCGAGCTCGACCGGGCGGTGAAGGTCGTCGCGGCGAAGCCGGCCGGGGAGTCGACGCTGCGGCTGGTGCACCGGGAGGACTACGTCGAGGCGGTCAAGGCGGCTTCGGCGGATCCCGCGGCGGCCGATCAGTCCTACGGACTGGGGACGGTGGACGATCCCGCGTTCGCCGGGATGCACGAGGCGTCCGCGTTGATCGCCGGGCAGTCGGTCGGGGCGGCCGAGGCGGTGTGGCGCGGGGACGCCGACCACGCCGTGAACTTCGCGGGCGGGTTGCATCACGCGATGCCGGGGGCGGCTTCCGGGTTCTGCATCTACAACGACGCCTCGCTCGCCATCGCGCGGCTGCTGGAGCTGGGGGCCGAGCGGGTCGCCTACGTGGACGTCGACGTGCATCACGGCGACGGCGTGCAGGCCGCGTTCTGGGAGGACCCGCGGGTTCTGACGATCTCGCTGCATGAGCATCCTCGTACGCTGTTCCCGCAGACCGGCTGGCCGGAGGAGGTCGGGGCCGGTGCGGGGGAGGGCTCCGCGGTGAATGTGGCGCTGCCGGCCGGCACCGGGGACGCGGGGTGGCTGCGGGCGTTCCACTCGGTGGTGCCGGAGCTGGTCGCCGGCTTCCGGCCGCAGGTGCTGGTGACTCAGCACGGTGCCGACACGCATTTCGAGGATCCGCTGGCGCACCTCGCCGTCTCGCTGGACGCGCAGCGGGCCGTGCAGGTGGCCTGCCATGAACTGGCGCACGAGTGCGCCGGGGGCAAATGGGTCGCGTTGGGGGGCGGCGGGTACGAGGTGGTGGATGTCGTACCCCGGTCGTGGACGCATCTGGTGGCGATCGCCGCGGGGCGGGAGATCGCGCCGGAGACGCTGGTCCCCGAGGCGTGGCGGCAGGAGGTGTACGCCCGGACCCGGCAGTTGGGGCCGGGGCGGATGACGGACGGGCGGTGGCCGGTCGGATGGGCCGAGTGGGAGGCGGGGTACGACCCCGCCGACCGTCTGGACCAGGCGGTGCTGGCGACCCGGCGGGCCGTGTATCCGCTGCGGGGGCTGCTGGCGTAGGAGGTTCAGGTTCCCGTCCCCGCCGCCCCCGGACCGCCGCATCGGCCTGAACGGCCTCGCCCTCAACGCCGGACGGGCTGACGGGGCGGGGCCGTTAGGCCGGACGTGGGGTGTTGAGGGGGTTCCGGGGGGTTCGGTGGTCCGGGTCCGTCACCATCTCTGGCGTGGCGAGTGGTGCTGGACTTCGGGACTATCTGGTGGCTGCCGGGCTGGCGGGGGTGGTGGGTTCCGCCCGGGAGCGGAGTCTTCGGCGATATCGGCTGTTCGCGGCTCGGGATCCACGGGTGTTGATCGGTATTGATCCACAAGGAGACTGGACCGAGCGGGAGTTGGTTCGGTTGATGGCGGGCAGGTGTGGGGTTTCGGACGATCCGCGATGCGTTTCAGGGCATGATGTGATCGATCCCGAGCTGACGGTGGCCGCGCTGGACGCCTTCGCGGAGCGGGTGGGGGACGCGGCCCGACGGCGGGCTCCGGTGTTGTTCGGGACCGGTCATCCGCACCGGCTGATCGGGTTCTACGCCGGTCTCGCGGACGCGTTGTCGGCGGCGGGGTGTGAGATTCTCACCCCCGCGCAGGGTCGCTGTGTCGACATAACGACCCGGTTCGGTCTACGTACGTGCAACCTCGATTACGTACAAGGTGTCGGGTTGGTGCGGGAATCGGAAGGTGAACGCCCCGGTTGTGCGCCGGGTACGCACACGCACTCGCCGCTGCCGGTTCGGGTGGCACTGGATGCGGCGGCGGGGGGTGGCGGGCCACTGCCCGAGCTGGTGGTGGGAGACCACGGGTGGGTCTGCGGTGCAGGTCAGCTGGGGTTTGAGGCGATTGGTCTCGCGGATACGGATGACCCCGCGCTCTTCGTGGGCGAGGCCGAGGGGGTCGTGTCGGTCGCCGTTCCGGTTGATGACGGCGTGCGGTCCGATTGCTACATGCCGCTTACCCGCTACGTACTCAATCGAGCGTGTCTGTCACAGTAGGCCGCCGATGGGTGCACCTCTTCCCCACTCGCATCACCCGCCCCTACATTGGGGAGTGAGCACGCAACGACGAAGAGTCACCGGAAGGGGAAGCCGGTGGCCCGTCGAGTGCGGAAGGTTCAGGTGTGTCATGGCAGCTGGCGAGAGGCCTCTCAACGAGGTCGTGTTCCTGACCGTGGCGGAGGTCGCCGCGGTGATGCGAGTGTCGAAGATGACCGTGTACCGGCTGGTGCACAGCGGTCATCTGCCCGCGATCCGGGTGGGGCGGTCCTTCCGCGTCCCCGAGCAAGCGGTGCACGAGTACCTTCGCGAGAGCTATGTGGGGGTGGAGACCGCCTGACGGCCGCTCCGGAATTCGTGCCGGAGCACCTCGATTACGACCTCAGCGCTCGGGCGGGTAGGCTAGCCCCTCGTAGGTCGTATGGGCCCATGGCGCCCAGCACCGAGTGATGAGAAGTGAGCGAGGGTAGTCGTGGGCTCTGTTATCAAGAAGCGGCGCAAGCGGATGGCCAAGAAGAAGCACCGCAAGCTGCTCAAGCGCACGCGCGTTCAGCGCCGTAACAAGAAGTAAGTACGGCGCCGAGCCGCGAGAGCTTGTGTGTGGCCCCCCACCAGTACGGTGGGGGGCCACCGCATTTTCCGGCCGCGACGGCTCACCCCGGCCTGTCGGGGGTCATGCCGGCGCAACATCAACCCGCTAAGTTGGCCCCGATACGGGAACACGGAAGAAAGGCGCTGATCTTGTCAAAGGTCGTGCTCGTGACCGGAGTGGCCCGTCAGCTCGGGGGCCGGTTCGTACGACGGATCCAGCGTGACCCCGATGTCGAACGGGTCGTCGCCGTGGACGCGGTGCCCCCGGAGCACCATCTGGGCGGGGCCGACTTCATCCAGACCGACATCCGCCAGCCCACCATCGCCCGCATCCTCGCCGAGACCGGCGCCGACACCGTCGTCCACATGGACGTGACCGGTACGCCGCTCGGCAGCGGGAGCCGGGCCACCGTGAAAGAGACCAACGTCATCGGGACCATGCAGCTGCTCGGCGCCTGCCAGAAGTCGCCGAACGTCAAGCGGCTGGTGATCAAGTCCAGTACGAACGTGTACGGGTCCGCGCCGAAGGATCCCGCCGTCTTCACCGAGACGACTCCGCCGAAGTCCCTGCCGAGCGGCGGGTTCGCGAAGGACACGGTGGAGGTGGAGGGGTATGTGCGGGGGTTCGCCAGGCGGCGGCCCGATGTCGCGGTGTGCGTGCTGCGGTTCGCCAACATCCTCGGGCCGACCGCCGACACCCCGCTCGCCTCCTACTTCGCCCTCCCCGTGCTGCCCACCGTCTTCGGGTACGACCCCCGGCTGCAGTTCGTGCACGAGGACGATGTGATCGAGGTCCTGCGGATCGCCTCGCGGGAGCCGGCACGGGGGACCCTGAACAGCGGCACCTTCAACATCGCGGGCGACGGGGTGCTGTTGCTCTCGCAGTGCTCACGGCGGCTGGGGCGGCCCACCGTGCCGCTGCTGCTGCCGGCGGTCACCTGGGCCGGATCCCTGGTGCGGACCCTCGGCATGAGCGACTTCTCGCCCGAGCAGATCCGGCTGCTGACGCACGGCCGGGTGGTCGCCACCGGCCAGATGCGCGAAACGCTGGGATTCCAGCCGAAGTACACGACGGCGGAGACGTTCGCGGACTTCGTGCGCGCCCAGGCCACGGGGCTGCTGCCGCCGCAGGCGGTGGCCGCCGCCGTTGACCGGATCGCCGCCCTGCCCGTCCTGAGCGGTGGGAAGACACCGACGCAGAGCGCCAACTGAGGAGCGCAACACGATGGCGGACGCCAAGGTCATTCCGTTCGACGACGACCGGTCCCGCGGGGCTTCCGTGCAGCGGCCCGCCCGGCGCCGGGGGCCGGGAAACCGGCGCAAGGGCGGCGGCGAGCAGGCGGTGGTGCGGGAGGTCCAGCCTCTCGCGGGGCGGATCCCCGCGCAGGAAGATGTGCATGTGAACCGGGAGAACGCTGAGACGGATGTGACGGAGCCGCACGACGACGCCGGCCTGGAGCGGCGCGTCGCACGCGGTCTCGCGTTCCTGCGCCGGCGGCTGACCGGGGACTACGAGGTCGACGACTTCGGGTACGACGAGGAGCTGACCGACCAGGTCCTGATGTCCATGCTGCGGCCGGTGTACGAGAAGTACTTCCGTGTCGAGGTGAAGGGCATCGAGAACATCCCGGCCGAGGGCGGTGCGTTGATCGTCGCCAACCACTCCGGGACGCTGCCGATGGACGGTCTGATGATGCAGGTCGCCGTGCACGACCATCATCAGGCGAATCGTCACCTCAGGCTGCTGGCGGCCGATCTGGTCTTCGTGCTGCCGGTGGTGAACGAGCTGGCGCGCAAGCTCGGGCACACGCTCGCGTGTGCGGAGGACGCCGAGCGGCTGCTGGAACAGGGCGAGCTGGTCGGGGTGATGCCGGAGGGGTTCAAGGGCATCGGGAAGCCGTTCAGCGAGCGCTACAAGCTCCAGCGGTTCGGGCGGGGCGGGTTCGTCTCGACCGCGCTGCGGCAGGGGGCGCCGATCATTCCCTGCTCGATCGTGGGGGCCGAGGAGATCTACCCGATGCTCGGCAACGCCAAGACGCTGGCCCGGGTGCTGGGGATTCCGTACTTTCCGCTGACGCCGACGTTCCCGTGGCTCGGGCCGCTCGGGGCGGTGCCGCTGCCGACGAAGTGGACGATCCAGTTCGGGGAGCCGATCCCCACGGACGGCTATCCGCCGGAGGCGGCCGAGGACCCGATGCTGATGTTCAACCTGACCGATCAGGTGCGGGAGCAGATCCAGCACACGCTGTACAAGCTGCTCGTGCAGCGGCGGTCGGTGTTTTTCTGAGGTGCGAGGCGCCGAGTCTCGGGTGCGTGGGGGCTGGTCGCGCCCACGCGGCCAAGCCGCATATCGGAAGACAGCCCCGCGCCCGTGATGAGAACGGGGTGCCCCTCGACCGAGAGGCACCCCGAATCGGTCAGCCGTTGGCGTCCTCGCTGTCGATGCCCAGTCCGGGGAGGAGGCCGGGGAGGAGCGGCGGCAGGGTGACGTCCGGTGCGCTGGTCGGGCTCTTCGACGGGGCCGCGCTGCTGCCGCCCGAACTCCCGGTCTTCGGGGGGTCCAGGAGGCCGCCCGTGGTGCCGCCGATCAGACCCTCGTCGGCGCTGCCGGAGGCCGAGCCGCTGGGGCTGCCGGTGCCGGACTCGTGGCCCGAGGCGGAGCCGCCCGAGGACGACGGAGCCGTCGACCGGTGGCTGCCGGAGGAACCGGTCGACGCCGTGCCGGTGCCCTGCTCGCCGGTGCCGCTCCCGGTACTCTGGGAGGGCGGCTGGGGCAGCAGGGACTGCAGCGGGGCGACCTCTTCGTCTATGGCGTCGAAGACCGACGACACCTGCTGGCTGACGTCCCCGAGCTGGACCGGGAGCTTGTCGCGCAGTGCGCCCCAGGCCTCGCGGTGGGACTGGGCGAAGGCGGACAGCGCCTGCATCGGGCCCAGCGAGTTCGGATCGCGCTCGTAGGCCTCGTGCAGCAGCCGGTGGCCCTCGGTGACGTCGTGCTGCATCCCGGAGAGCGTGCGGCGGATCTCACCGATGGACTCGTGGTCGAGGTGGCCGCCACGGCCGCGGTCCATCAGCCGGCGGGCCTCCATCAGCCGGGTGGAGGCCTGGTCGAGGTAGGTCTGGCCGCGCTGGTCCTCGCCGTCGGACAGATAGTTGAGCTTGAAGTCCTCGATGCCTCGTTTCAGGCCGTACAGCGAGTCGCCGGGCAGGGCGTCGGAGCTGGCGGCGGCGACACCGCCGAAGGCTCCGGCGGCCACGCCGACGCTCAGACCGCCCGCGGCCAGGCCCTTGGTGAGCCGGGAACGCGGTCGTAGTTTGCCCAGCGCGCCGGCCCGGTGTGCGCCCTTGGACCGGTGGGAGCGCTGCTCCGGAAGCGACGCGTCCGCCGCCCCGCCCAGGGTGCCCTCCGCCAGCATGGCCTCCATCGCGGCCACCAGCTGGGCCCGGTGGACGACCTTGACCTCCGGGTCGAGCACCGGCTTGGGCAGTGCGGCGAGCCCTGTCGCCAGGGCCAGCAGCTCGCCCTGCTCGGTCCGCTCGGCCCGGTCCGCGGTGACCGGCGGATCGCCCGCCGGCACCTCGGACCGCTCGGCCGCCGGGTCCCGGTCGGGCTGCTCCTCCAGGGCCTGGGCGAAGGCGTTCGCCCGCCGGTGTGCCGATACGTTCGCGATCACTGGCGGCACCTCCTCTCGTCATGACGATCGACTCCCCAGGGGGTCCTGAGGGTTGCACGCCCTCGACCGAACCACACGATCGTGTGATCAGGGTCTTGCTGGACGTGACCACAGGGAGCCTGTATCCCGCACAACGAGCGGCTCGGCACTTGGGTTACGGACGAACGACGATCGGCTGAGAAAGGCAACGGGCTTTCACCGAACGTGAGTTGGATGTCGCCGAGGGTGCCCGCCTCAGCGCACGTCGTCCGGGAGGAGCCGGGCGAGCGTGCGCACGGCCCGGTACTGGAGGGTCTTGATGGCGCCCTCGTTCTTGCCCATCACGCGGGCCGTCTCGGCGACCGAGAGGCCCTGGAGGAAGCGGAGCGTCACGCACTCCTGCTGCTGGGGGTTGAGCCGGCGTACGGCGTCCAGGAGGGCGGCGTTCGACAGGGACTCCAGGACGGAGTCCTCCGGGGAGCGTTCGACCTCGTTGGCGTCGAGCATCTCGCCGGTGGTGACCTCCAGCCGGAACCGGCTCGACTTGAAGTGGTCGGCGACCAGGTTGCGGGCGATGGTGACCAGCCAGGCGCCGAAGTCGCGGCCCTGCCAGGTGAAGGTGCCGATCCTTCTGAGGGCGCGCAGGAACGTCTCACTGGTGAGGTCCTCGGCGGTCGCCTTGCCGCCGACGCGGTAGTAGATGTAGCGGTACACGGTGTCGCTGTACTGGTCGTAGAGGCGTCCGAAGGCGTCGGACTCGCCGGCCTGGGCGCGCTCCACGAGATCCATCATGCGGGCGCTGTCGCTGTCCGCGGCCGGACGGCGGGCGGTGGGCGCGGCGGTGCCGGAGGCACGGCCGCGTCTGCCCACGGCCGCACTGCCGTCGGCCAGTGCGTAGCACGGGCCGATCGGTGCGGCCGTGGCGAAGGCGGGGACGGCGTACGCGGTCGGGACAAGGCCGCGCAGCGTCTCTTTGACCGTTGCGACAGTTGCGCGCAGCGTAGCCAGGCCCGAGGCGTCAACCCCGACGTGTGGGTACACGGGACTCCCAGAGGCAGAGCTTCCATCACGTGCAGTGCGGAACCTTTCACCCGTCGTAGCGACGGAGGGGTACCGGTTTGCGTCTGAGGAGAATAACGCTTCGTGCAGGCACTGCTACACCGAGTTGCTCAAATCACCGATTGCGTCGCTTCTGTAACCGATTTGGGATGGTTCAAGTGTCGCAAGGTGATCGGTTGTTGATCAGAAAGATGCGTGTTGAGGCGGAGTCGAGGGCGTGTTGGGATGGCGCCGCGATAATTCGGGCGCGTGAGGTTTGAGGCGTCCCGTCAGGGGCGCGGGAAACCGCGCGGGCGACCACGGGTCACCCGCGGCCGGGGCACCCCCCGCGGTCCTGCGGCGATGTCGCGCCCCGCGCTACCGGCGCCGTCGGCTCAGCGCGATCGCCGCCGCCGTGCCGCCGGCCACCGCTCCCACCCCGGCCGCCGCCGGGATGCCCACCTTCGCCGCCTTGCGGCCCGTCCGGTAGTCGCGCAGGCGCCAGTCCATCTCGCGGGCGTGCCTGCGCAGCTTCGTGTCCGGGTTGATGGCGTACGGGTGACCGACCAGGGAGAGCATCGGGATGTCGTTGTGGGAGTCGCTGTACGCCGCGCAGCGGGAGAGGTCCAGTCCCTCGGCGGCGGCGAGCGCGCGTACCGCCTCGGCCTTCGCCGGGCCGTGCAGCGGCTCGCCGACCAGCTTGCCCGTGTAGACGCCGCCCACCGACTCGGCGACCGTGCCGAGCGCTCCGGTCAGGCCCAGGCGGCGGGCGATCACACCGGCGATCTCCACCGGCGCCGCCGTGACGAGCCACACCTTCTGGCCCGCGTCCAGGTGGGCCTGGGCGAGGGCCCGGGTGCCGGGCCAGATGCGCTCGGCCATGTACTCGTCGTAGATCTCCTCGCCGATGGTCTGGAGCTCGGCGACGCGGTGGCCCTTGACGATGGACAGGGCGGAGTCCCGCGCGTCCTGGATGTGCTGCGGGTCCTCGACGCCGGCCAGCCGGAACCACGCCTGCTGCCAGGCGAACCTGGCCAGGTCACGGGTCTCGAAGAACTTCCGCTTGTACAGGCCCCGGCCGAAGTGGAAGATCGCGGCGCCCTGCATGACCGTGTTGTCGAGGTCGAAGAACGCGGCGGCCCGGGTGTCGCCGAGCACCGGGAAGTCCGGTTCCGCGGCGTCCGTGGACAGGGCGCCGTCGGCCGGGGCCGACGCGTCCTCGGCCAGGGCTTCCTGGCTCTTGCGCGCGGCCTCCGCCGAGGCCTCGCCTGCCAACACGCTCCGCGCCGTGGCGGAGCGCCTACGGGGAGTGAGCCATCCGAGAGCGGCCATGTCGTGAGCATAGCCAGTCTGTTCGGTGGTCCCGGAGTCGCGGGAGTTGGGCGGGTGTGAACTCTCTGCGACCGCTCCGTTAAACAGGGCGTCGAACAGGGCGTGGCAGGGCGGGAGAATGGACCGCATGAGTCCTCTCTTCAGCCGGAAGGCACCTGCGTCTCGTGCGCGTTTGGTCACTCTGATCCGTAAGCCGGGTTGTCATTTGTGCGATGACGCACAGGTCGTGGTCGAGAAGGTGTGCGGCGAGCTGGGGGTGGAGTGGGAGGAGAGGGACATCACCCAGGATTCGCAACTGCACGATCTGTACTGGGAGCAGATCCCGGTCGTACTCGTCGACGGTGAACAGCACACCTTCTGGCGTGTGAACGAAGAGCGCCTCCGCAAGGCACTGACCGACTAGTCCAAACGGGACGCAAAGTCGCTTAGGATCGACGGCGGCTTGGTCTCGGGGGCGGGATGAGTGAGGAGTGTGTACCGTTTTGCCCCCAATCGAGATGGAGCGCGATCGCCTCTGCGCCGGTTCCCCGTCACCCCGCCGGGGGCGCGTGACCCCGGTCACGTTGGCCGGGCAAATCGGACACCATCTTTGTGCACGCGTTCACAAAGACATAGCCTGCTGTCGACGGGGCGGTCTGGGAACGTGTGACCGTCCGCAGCCCCGCTCTACCCGCAGGAGCACCGTGGCAACTGGCCGAACTCACCGACCGGCGACTCGCAGCCGAGGGATCCCCGAGGCCACCGTCGCCAGGCTTCCGCTGTACCTCCGGGCGTTGACCGCACTGTCGGAGCGCTCGGTGCCCACGGTCTCCTCCGAGGAGCTGGCGGCCGCCGCGGGGGTCAACTCCGCGAAGCTGCGCAAGGACTTCTCCTACCTGGGTTCGTACGGAACGCGCGGTGTCGGCTACGACGTCGAGTACCTCGTCTACCAGATCTCCCGTGAGCTGGGCCTGACCCAGGACTGGCCGGTCGTGATCGTCGGTATCGGCAACCTCGGCGCCGCCCTGGCCAACTACGGCGGCTTCGCCTCCCGTGGCTTCCGGGTCGCGGCCCTCATCGACGCCGACCCGGCGATGGCCGGAAAGCCGGTCGCGGGCATTCCGGTGCAGCACACGGACGACCTGGAGAAGATCATCACCGACAACGGTGTGTCGATCGGGGTCATCGCCACGCCCGCGGGTGCCGCCCAGCCGGTCTGCGACCGGCTCGTGGCCGCCGGTGTCACCTCCATCCTCAACTTCGCGCCGACCGTGCTGACCGTCCCGGACGGCGTCGACGTGCGCAAGGTCGACCTCTCCATCGAGCTGCAGATCCTCGCCTTCCACGAGCAGCGCAAGGCCGGCGAGGAACACGAGGCGACCGCCGCGCCCGCCGTCGCCCACCGGGAGTCCACCGAGCAGGGACCCGACGGGGACGTACCCGCCGTGATGCCGGCATGAGTCTCCTCGTCGTCGGGCTGAGCCACCGCAGCGCGCCGGTCAGCGTCCTGGAACGGGCCGCGCTCACCACGGACGCCCAGGTCAAGCTGGTCCAGGACACGGTCGCCGCCGAACCGGCTGCCGAGGCCGCGGTGCTCGCCACCTGCAACCGCATCGAGCTCTACGCCGACGTGGACAAGTTCCACGCCGGAGTCGCCGAGCTGTCCACGCTGCTCGCCCAGCACAGCGGGGTCGGTCTCGACGAGCTCACCCCTTATCTCTACGTGCACTACGAGGACCGGGCCGTCCACCATCTGTTCTCGGTGGCCTGCGGCCTGGACTCGATGGTCGTGGGCGAGGGCCAGATCCTCGGGCAGATCAAGGACTCGCTCGCCCTGGCGCAGGACCTGCACAGCGCCGGCCGGCTGATGAACGACCTCTTCCAGCAGGGGCTCAGGGTCGGCAAGCGCGCCCACTCCGAGACCGGCATCGACCGGGCCGGACAGTCGCTGGTCACCTTCGGCCTGGCACAGCTGGCCGCCGGCAGCGACGTCGAGACCTGGGCCAAGGGCCGCAAGGCGCTGGTCATCGGCGCCGGTTCGATGTCCTCGCTGGCCGCCGCCACGCTGGCCCGGGTCGGCGTCGCGGAGATCGTCGTGGCGAACCGGACGTACGACCGCGCCGCGCGCCTGGCCCAGATCCTGAACGAGAGCGGCGACACGGACGTGGTGGCCCGCGCGGTACCGATGGGCGCGGTGCCGGCCGAGCTGACACGTGCCGACGTGGTCGTCTCCTGCACGGGTGCGACCGGTCTGGTGCTGACGGCCGAGGCGGTCGCCGCGGCGGTCGAGGGACGGACCGGCGCGCCGGTCGCCGAGATCGCGGACGACCGGCCGGCGCAGGGCGCCCCCAAGCCGGCCGCCGCCGGCCCCGGCAACGACGAGAACTGCCCGCTCGACCTCACCGCCGAGCAGAGCGGCTTCTCCGTGATGGGCGAGGCCGCCGTCGCCGGGATGGCCGCCGCCGAGCTGGAGCAGCACGCGGCCTGGGTGGACAACGCCACCGTCGACATCCGGGAGGCCGCGCGCCGTACCCCCGAGACCGACGCGGAGCTCATCGGCGCGCTCGCCGCGACCGTGGCCCGGGTGGGACGCATTCCCGAGCTGCGCAGGCCCGAGCCGGTCGCCGGCTTCGACCGGCCCGCCCCCGAGCTGTTCCTCCTCGACCTCGCCATGCCCCGCGACATCGACGCGGCCGCGCACCGGCTGGCCGGGGTGCGGCTGGTGGACATCGAGTCGCTGGCGGGAGCGTCCGCGGACGCCCCCATGGCGGCCGACGTGGACCAGGTGCGGGAGATCGTCGCCGACGAGGTGACCGCCTTCGGGGCGGCACAGCGAGCCGCGCACATCACGCCGACCGTGGTCGCGCTGCGCACCATGGCCGCCGACGTGGTGGCCGGTGAGATCGCGCGGCTCGACGGACGCCTGCCCGGCCTGGACGAACGGCAGCGCGGGGAGATCCGCCAAGCCGTGCACCGGGTCGTCGACAAGCTCCTGCACGCGCCGACCGTACGGGTCAAGCAGCTCGCGGCCGAGCCCGGCGGCGCCGGGTACGCGGACGCGCTGCGGACCCTGTTCGACCTCGACCCCGAGACGGTGGCTGCCGTCTCCCGGGCCGTGGAAAGCACAGAAAAGAAGGACCGACCGGCATGAGTGACAACCCACTGAGACTGGGGACCAGGCGATCCAGACTCGCCATGGCCCAGTCCGGGCAGGTGGCGGAAGCCGTGGGCCGGGTGACCGGACGGCCCGTCGAGCTCGTCGAGATCACCACCTACGGCGACACCTCCCGCGAGCACCTCGCACAGATCGGCGGCACGGGAGTCTTCGTGACCGCCCTGCGGGAGGCGCTGCTGCGCGGTGAGGTCGACTTCGCGGTTCACTCGCTGAAGGACCTGCCGACCACGCAGCCCGAGGACCTGGTCCTGGCCGCCGTACCGGTACGCGAGGACCCGCGTGACGTGATCGTCGCCCGGGACGCGCTGAAGTTCACCGACCTGCCCCGCGGGGCCCGCATCGGCACCGGTTCGCCACGCCGGGCGGCGCAGCTGAACGCGTACGCGCGCACCCACGGGCTCGACGTCGAGACCGTCCCGGTCCGCGGCAACGTCGACACGCGGATCGGATACATATACGACGGCGAGCTGGACGCGGTGGTGCTGGCCGCGGCCGGACTCAGCCGCATCGGCCGGCTCGACGAGGTGACCGACTTCCTGTCGGTCGACACGGTTCTGCCCGCCCCCGGCCAGGGGGCACTGGCGGTCGAATGCGCCGCGGACAACGCGTCGCTGATCGCCGCGCTCGGGGAACTCGACGACCCGTTCACGCGGGTCGCCGTGACCGCCGAGCGATCACTGCTCGCCGCCCTGGAGGCCGGCTGCTCCGCCCCTGTGGGCGCGCTGGCCGACCTTCTGGCCGACGGGCAGACTGCCAAGGAAATGCGCCTGCGTGGCGTCGTCGGTACGACCGACGGCACACGGATGGTGCAGATGTCCACCACCGGTCCCGTGCCCGAGACAATCGACCAGGCGACGGCGCTCGGTCGCGAACTCGCCATCGAGATGCTTGCCCAGGGCGCGGCCGGTCTGATGGGGGAGCGAGCACAGTGAGCCCCACCAACCTTCCCGCCGGCCTTGAACACGGGCACGTCACCTTCCTGGGTGCCGGACCCGGGGATCCGGGGCTGCTGACCTTGCGTGCCGTGGAGGCACTGTCCAGCGCGGACGTCCTGGTCGCCGAGCACGAGGTGCTCGACGTGATCAGAGCCCACGCCAGGCAGGGCGTCTCCGTCGTACCCATGAATCCGGGTTCCTCGTCGGACCCGTATCAGGGCACAGGCACGCCTCAACTCAAGGTTGTTGACGGAGCGTCAACAACCGCCGCGCTCCCGCCCGCGCGGGATGCCGCTCATCTTGTCATGGAGGCCGCGCGGGGCGGCAGGCGGGTCGTCCGTGCGGTGTCCGGGGACCCGGGACTTGATACGTACGCGACCGAGGAAATGCTCGCCTGCGCCGCCGCCGGTGTGCCCTTCGAGGTCGTCCCGGGTGTCGCGACGGCGGTCGGCGTGCCCGCCTACGCCGGTGTACCGCTGCGGGACGCGCAGGGTGCGGACGTGCGTTTCGTCGACGCCCGTACCGCCTCCGACCGGTGCTGGACCGAGGTCGGTGCCTCCGACGGCACGGTCGTGGTGTCGACGACCCTCGACTCGGTGGCCGCGGCCGCCGGGGAACTGGTCGCCGCCGGCCGCAAGCCGGACACCCCGATGACGGTCACCGTCGCCGGCACCACCACCCGGCAGCGGACCTGGACCGCCACCCTCGGCACGGTCGCCCAGACCCTGAAGCAGGCGAAGGCGCTGCCCTCCCCGGAGGGCGGCCGGCCGGTGATAGCCGTGGTCGGTGAGCGGTCCTCCGCCGCCCAGCGCGACCAGTTGTCGTGGTTCGAGTCCAAGCCGCTGTTCGGCTGGAAGGTGCTCGTGCCACGGACGAAGGAGCAGGCGGCGACCCTCTCCGACCAACTGCGCTCGTACGGCGCCGTGCCGCACGAGGTGCCGACCATCGCCGTCGAGCCGCCGCGCACGCCCCAGCAGATGGAGCGCGCGGTCAAGGGCCTGGTCACCGGCCGGTACGAGTGGATCGCCTTCACCTCGGTGAACGCGGTCAAGGCCGTACGGGAGAAGTTCGAGGAGTACGGGCTCGACGCACGCGCCTTCGCCGGCATCAAGGTCGCGGCGGTCGGCGAGCAGACCGCGAAGGCCCTGGTCGCCTTCGGCGTGAAGCCGGACCTGGTGCCCTCGGGCGAGCAGTCCGCCGCCGGACTCCTCGAGGACTGGCCGCCCTACGACCCGGTCTTCGACCCGATCGACCGGGTGTTCCTGCCGCGCGCCGACATCGCCACGGAGACGCTGGTCGCCGGGCTGATCGAGCTGGGCTGGGAGGTGGACGACGTCACGGCCTACCGGACCGTGCGGGCGTCGCCGCCGCCGGCCGACACCCGCGAGGCGATCAAGGGCGGCGGCTTCGACGCGGTGCTCTTCACGTCGTCGTCCACGGTGCGGAACCTGGTCGGCATCGCGGGCAAGCCGCACAACGTGACCGTTATCGCGTGCATCGGCCCGGCCACGGCCAAGACGGCCGAGGAGCACGGGCTGCGGGTGGACGTGATGGCTCCGGAGCCGTCGGCCGGCAAGCTGGCGGAGGCGCTGGCGGAGTTCGGGCTGCGGCGGCGTGCGGCCGCGCTGGAGGCCGGCGATCCGGTGACCCGGCCCAGCGAGCGGCGGCCGGGGGCGCGGCGGCGCCGCAGCACTACGTGAGGTAGGCCGCGAGGGGTCTGGGGGCTGCGCCCCTCAGGCCCCCTTCGCCTTTTCGGGCCGGTGGAGATCTGCGGGCCGGCGCGGGCCTGTCGCGCGGTACCTCGCGCCCCTGCCGGGGCGCTATGGCTGACCGGGTCGTCGGTCGTGGTCCAGGACCTTCTTCAGGTCCTCGATCACCGTCGGGATCTCCCGGTCGAAGGCCAGGCCGTCCAGGCCCTCGGCGGTGACCACGGCCAGCAGGGCCCGGGTGCCCACCGCGGTCACGATGACGTGGCCCGAGCTGCACTGGACGGTCAGCCGGCGCTGCCCTGTTCGGCCAGGCGGTGGCCGAGGGAGACGGCGGCCGCCGCTAGGGCGGCCATGGACTCGGGGTGGGTCCGGTCGGCGTCGCTCGCGACCACCAGGCCGTCGACGGTGGCCAGGGTGGTTCCGGAGACGCCCGTCACCCGGTCGCGCAACGAGACGAGGATGCCATGCACGGGGTCGTTCATGGTGACTTCTTCCTGTCCTGCCGTGCGGGCGGTGCGTGGGCATCCGTCCCCCCTCGCGCTGGACCGGACCCGCGGCAACCTCGCCCTGGCCCGCCACAAGCTCAAGGGGCTGGAGAGCGAACTGGAGGTCTGACCTCCGAGGACGCCACCGGACGCTCCGGCCCGCGCCGGGCCGGAGCGCCGACGCCGCGTCGGCAAGCGCGCCCGGGTCACGGGCGTAGCGTAGGCGGCATGACGAAGTACGGCTCCTTCCCCGGCACGCGGCCGCGGCGGCTGCGGACCACCCCCGTCATGCGGCGCATGGTCGCCGAGACCCGGCTGCATCCCGCGGACTTCATCCTCCCGGCGTTCGTGCGCGAGGGCGTCACCGAACCGGTGCCGATCGCCAGCATGCCCGGCGTCGTCCAGCACACCCGGGACACCCTGAAGAAGGCGGCCCTGGAGGCCGTCGAGGCGGGCATCTCCGCGATCATGCTGTTCGGGGTGCCGGAGGAGGGCAAGAAGGACGCCCTCGGTACGCCCGGCACCGACCCGGACGGCATTCTCCAGGTCGCGCTGCGGGACGTACGGGCGGAGGTCGGCGACGACCTGCTCGTGATGTCCGACCTCTGTCTCGACGAGACGACCGACCACGGGCACTGCGGGGTGCTGGACGCCGAGGGACGCGTCGACAACGACGCCACCCTGGAGCGGTACGCCGAGATGGCCCAGGTGCAGGCCGACGCGGGCGCCCATGTGGTCGGGCCCAGCGGGATGATGGACGGGCAGATCGGCGTCGTCCGCGACGCCCTCGACCAGATCGGGCGGGAGGACGTCGCCGTCCTCGCCTACACCGCGAAGTACGCCTCCGCCTTCTACGGGCCCTTCCGGGAGGCCGTCGGGTCCTCGCTGCAGGGCGACCGCAAGACCTACCAGCAGGACCCGGCCAACGCGCGGGAGTCCCTGCGGGAGCTGGCCCTGGACCTGGAGGAGGGGGCCGACATGGTGATGGTCAAGCCGGCCGGACCCTACCTCGACATCCTCGCCCGGGTCGCCGACGCCGTCGACGTGCCGGTCGCCGCCTACCAGATCTCCGGCGAGTACTCGATGATCGAGGCCGCCGCCGAGAAGGGCTGGATCGACCGGGACCGGGCCATCCTGGAGACCCTGACCGGCATCAAGCGGGCCGGTGCCCAGAACATCCTCACCTACTGGGCCGTGGAGGCCGCCCGGATGCTCGGCTGAGTCTCCGGATCACCAGTCGAGGGCGTCGTTCCGGTCCTGCTGCCAGTAGGTCACCCGCAGCGAGCTGTCGTAGTACACGCCCTTCGCCGGCAGCGACGGTGTCGCCGGGGCGCCGCCGCTGCTGTGGGGGGTCATGCCCTGGAAGGCCACGGCCAGCCTGCGTCCGGTCGTACCGCCGTCGGCGCTGCCGTCGGCGGCGGACAGCAGCACGCCCGCGTACCCGGACTCGCCCGGGGCCAGGGTGGTGACCGCCTGCGGGCGGGTCTCCTCGGCGGGCTGCGGCACCCACTGCATCTCGTCGAAGCGGAGCACGGGGTAGTAGGTCAGGTAGCAGGTCCTGCTGCCGGTGTTCCTGACCGTGATCAGCATGTGGTTCAGGGGGCGGGAGAGCGGCTGGACGGTGACGGCGGTGTCGGAGCCGTCGCACAGGACCTGGGCGGAGCCGCTGCCGCCGCTCGGCTTCTTCGTGGTCGTGTCGCGCACCGGTGCGGACGTCGACCCGCCGGTGCCGGCTCCCGTACCTGAGCCGGTGGCGCCGCCGGCGGTCTCCGAGGGCTTCGGCGTGGCTGTCGTCGCCGTCGTCGGCGTCGAGGCCGCCGACGCGGTGGTCGCCGGGCGGGACGCTCCCTCGTCCCGCGTGCCCGTCCCGTTCTCACAGGCGGTGAGGGCGAGGGCGGCGACGGCGGAAGCGGTGGCGGCGAGCAGGCGGACGCGGCGGGCGGTACGCATGTCGAATCCTCTTTCGAGTGGTGGCGTGCTTGGATGGCCACAGCCTGTGGGCCACTGCGTCCCGTCCGCCACAGTTGCCGGACGATCAGGGACGCTGGAACGGCCACACCGGCTCTGAACTGGGAGAACATCCCTTTCCTGGAACGCGGACGGGGGTGCGGGGGACGGAGGAACCGTGTCGGACGGCGCTGCGGGAAGCGACTTCGCGGAGCTGTTGCGGGAGTTGAAGGACCGCTCGGGACTGAGTTACGGCACGCTCGCCAAGCGGCTGCACATGAGCACCTCGACCCTGCACCGCTACTGCAACGGGGATGCCGTACCGGCGGACTACGCGCCCGTGGAACGGCTCGCCCGGCTCTGCAAGGCCGGTCCGGCGGAACTCGTCGAGCTGCACCGGCGGTGGGTGCTGGCGGATGCGGGGCGGGGGAGGAAGGCGGACGCCCCGGACAAGGCCGGGAAGCGCGGGCAGCCCGAAGAGCCCGGGAAGCCCGAGGAGCCGGCGCCCGAGCCCGAGTCCGGGCCTGGCGCTGATGCCATGCCGGTGCCGGAGGTGGTGGTCGGACCCGGGGCCGCCGGGCGGCGCGGACGCCGTGTCCCGCGGCCCGCGGTCCTGGCCGGGGTCGCGGTCGTCGTGCTGCTCGGCGCCGCGGCCCTCGCCGTTCAGCTCCCCTCCGGCGGGACGGACGAGAGGGACACGGGGTCCGCGGGCGCCGCCACCGTCGCCGGTGCCGCTCCGCACCGCACGGGGCGCTCCTCGACGGCGCCGACACCTCGTTCGTCCGCGGCCTCGCCGTCGTCCTCCGCCTCGTCCTCGGCACCGGCCGCCGGTCCGGCCGGGGCAACCGCCTCGTCAGGTTCCACGGCCACCGCGGACGGCGGCACGGCCGCGCCCCCGCTGACCGTCAACACCCAGCCCTACAGCTGGGAGAGCCCCTGCTCCCAGCACTACCTGATCGACCGGGGCCCGGCCGACGTGGCACCGCCGCCGCTGGAGACCGACGCGACCGCGTGGGTGACCGCGCACCAGGCGGTCTCCTCGGGGGAGCAGTACGTCACGCTGACCGTGCAGGGTGCCGGCGCGCGGTCCGTGGTGCTGGAGGGGCTCACGGTCCGTACGGCGGAGCGGAGTTCACCGCTCGCCTGGAACGACTACGCGATGGGATACCCGGGCGTCGGCTGCGGCGGGAACGTGCCCACCCGCTCCTTCACCGTCGCCCTGGACGCGATGCGGCCGGCGGTCGTGCCGGAGGCCGGGCACCGGGACTTCCCCTTCAAGGTCAGCGACTCGGACCCCGAGGTGTTCTACATCAGGGCCGACGCCTCGGCGTACTCCGTGGGCTGGTACCTGGAGCTGTCCTGGTCCAGCGGGTCGCGGCACGGGACGCTGCGGATCGACGACAAGGGGCGGCCGTTCCGCACGAGCGGGAACAACGCGCGTCCGGCCTACGAGTTCCCGCTGGGCGGCGAGGCCTGGCGGTCCGCGTCGTCGGCGGGGTGAGGCATCGACGCGGCGGAGGGACCTTCGTCGCGTACGCCCTCGCCGTCCCGGCAGCCGCCGAGGGCGGCCGCGGCGACCAGCGCCAGGGCTGCCGCCGCCAGGAGACGGCGGCGGCCGGCGGCCGGGGCGGGGTGCTTGGCGGACATGCGAGGGCTCCTTCGACGTCGTCTGCGTGTTCGGGACGGCGGGCGTGCCCGGCATGGCGGGCGTGATTGGCATGGCCGGCGGGGCCGCCGATCGCGAGGTGCCCTCAGCCTGTGGGGCGGGGCGTCCCCACGCCAGACCTCCTGGACGATTCGGGACGAGTGAGCCCGGTCCACGGCTGTGACGTGCGCGGATCCCATCTCGTGGGATGCCGGGACGGGACGCCCGGGTGACCGGAACGGGCTGCCGGGCGCCGTTCGTCCGTATCGCGGAATCACAGGTGTAGACAGCATCCACCTCTCTAGGCTCCGGCCAAGTCGAGGATCAGCCGGAGGAGCCGTCCATGTCCGTCACCCGTGCCCCAGCGGCCCTGCCACCGCTCGCGGCCCGTGCCCGTACCGTCGGCGGTTCGCCGGTTCGGGAGATCCTCGCGGTGACCGCCCGTCCCGAGGTGATCAATTTCGCGGGCGGGCTGCCGGCCCCCGAACTCTTCGACCGGGAGGGCATCGCGGCCGCCTTCCGGGCGGTGCTGGAGGAGTCGCCGGAGCGGGCGTTGCAGTACTCGACCACGGAGGGCGAACCGGCTCTGAGATCCGCAGTGGCGGCGCGCGTCACCGCACAGGGCCTGCCGACCGACCCCGACGACCTGCTCGTCACCACCGGCTCGCAGCAGGCACTGTCCCTCCTGGCGAGCGCGCTGACAGACCCCGGCGACACGGTCCTCGTCGAAAGTCCCTGCTATCTGGCGGCACTTCAGGTCTTCGGGCTGGCCGGGGCACGGATCCTGCCGGTCCCTTGCGATGCGGACGGCGTCGATCCGGCCGCCCTGGAGGAACTGATCCGCGCCGAGCGGCCCAAGCTCCTGTATCTCGTCCCCACCTTCCAGAACCCCACCGGCCGCACCATGCCCGCCGCCCGCCGCGCCGCCCTGGCCACCACCGCCGCCCGGCACGGTCTGTGGATCGTCGAGGACGACCCCTACGGCGAACTCCGCTACGACGGCGACCGCGTCCCCTGGATCGCGTCCTTCCCCGGCGCCGCGGACCGCACGGTCCTGCTCGGGTCCTTCTCCAAGGTGATGGCCCCCGGTCTGCGCCTGGGCTGGCTCCGTGCCCCCGGCACACTGCGCCGTGCCTGCGCGGTCGCCAAACAGGCGGCCGACCTGCACACCCCGACCCTCAACCAGCTCGCCGCCGCCCGGTACCTGGACGTGCTGGACCGTCATGTCGCCACCGTGCGTGCCGTGTACGGCGCCCGGCGGGACGCCATGCTGGCCGGCCTCGCCGACGCCCTGCCGGCCGGCTCCACCTGGAACCGGCCCGAGGGCGGCATGTTCCTGTGGGCCCGGCTCCCGGAGCCGTACGACACCACCGCCCTGCTGCGCCGGGTGGTGGAGCACGACGTCGCCTACGTGCCCGGTGAGCCCTTCTACGCCGCCCGCCCCGACCGCACCACCCTGCGCCTGTGCTTCGTGACCCAGACACCCGAGGAGATCGGGGAGGGGCTGCGCAGGCTGGCCGCGGGGCTCAGCACCTGAGGCGTGCCGGCCCCCCCGGCTCAGCCCCCCGGCTCAGTCCCACCAGAAGTGCCACAGCCGCTCGCCCACCAGTTGTCCGGCGTACGACGAGAGGGTGTCGTCGGCGCCCGGCAGCACGCTGTACGGGCAGAACGCGAAGTGCTCGGCGGCCACCGCCGCCGCCTCGTCGAGGTCCGCGGGCGGGGCGGCCACGGAGACGGCGAGATGGTCCAGGCCGAGGGCCACCACCCGGATTCCGAAGCGGTCCTCCCAGGAGCGCAGCACCGCGCACAGCCGGGCCACGTCCTCCTCGTGGTTCACCGGCCCGCTCCAGCCGATGGCCGCCGGTATGTCCGCGCTGCGCCGGGCCGACACCAGCGCCAGGTGCGGCTCCTTCAGCCAGGGCCGCCCCTGGCTCAGCACGTCGGCGACGTCGGCGGCCCGCAGGTCCGGGTCGGCGACCAGCGCCGGGGCGGGGGCGAGCCCCGGCCACTCCTCGCCGTCCGGCGGGTCCTCCTCCCAGTAGTCCTCCAGCACCTCGTCGGCGTCGTGGTCCCCGGGGTACGACGTCTCCTCGGGCGCGAACTCCCAGTCGTCCACCTCGGAGACGTCGATCAGCACCGGCAGCAGCCCCGCGCGGCCGGCCGGCGCGCCCAGCGCCGTCCACGTCCCGGGACCGGCGGGCTGGCCCGCGTACCACAGCAGCGGCTGGTGCCACGGGCCGTCCAGGGTCTCGTCCAGCAGTGTCCCGGGCGGGAGTTGGAGCCCCAGGGACCGGCCGCTCGGGTCGGTCGCCAGCTTGGGCAGCGGATTGGGAAGAGTCGCCATGGACAGACTGTAAGGGCGCCCACTGACAACGGCGGTTGCGCCCCTGGGAAGCGATCCCGTCACTCCCCGCCGAGTCCCTGCGCCGCCACCACCTCCCGCAACGCCAGGCAGCGTCCGGCCGGTTCACCCGCCAGGGCGCAGAGCTGCTCCACGGCCGCGCGCGGCGGCAGGGTGCGGCCGCCCAGATAGCGCTGCCAGGACGACTTGCTGAACGTCGTTCTCGCCGCCAGCCCCGCCAGGCTCAGCCCGGTGCGGTCCCTTACCGCGCGCAGGGCGGCGGGCACCGCCTCCGTGCCGCCGCCCCGGGCCGCGACCTCGTGCAGGGCGAGCAGTCCCACCGGATCGCCGCCGCCGAGCCGGGCCAGCGCCGCCACCGCCTCCGGGGGCGGCAGTGAACGGCCGGCCAGATAGCGCTCCCAGGACTTCGGGCTGTACCCGGTGTGCGACGCCAGCCGGTGCAGACTCAGCCCGCTGTGCTCCTTCAGCCGCCGCAGCCGCACGATCAACTGCCGTGAGCACGGCTCCAGCTCGGCAGGCAGCGCCTTCCGGTGACGCGACATGATCCCCCGATCGTCGTCCCCACCCGAAGGACGCCGCGGGGCCGCATCCCGTATGACCGGGGCGGTTCCCGTTCCGCCGTACCGGCGTGTCGCCGACACGCCCGGCGTATGCGCAGGCCGGCGCATACGGCGTCCCGTCCGGCCGTCACCTGTGGGGGAGCCGTGGCCTGTGCCGCGCTCCGGCCCGCACGCTCGGATCGATCTGTTCTCACGACCGGAAAGAGGAACGCATGCGATCGAACCTTCTGGCCAGGACCCTGGTCGGTGCCGTCGCCGTGGCGGGGCTCGCCGCCGGCGGCCTGGCGGCCGCCGGCACGGGTTACGCCGCCCCGCAGTCGGCCGCCAGGACCGCGGTGAGTGCCCGGACCGCCGGCATCCAGGCCGTGAACAACCTCGGCCTGGACACCGCGCACGCCGCGAACTGGCAGTGCTGGATGGCGCGGTGGGGCTACAACCCCGGCGCGATCGACGGACAGCTGGGCACCAGCAGCTGGAAGGCGGCCCAGCGGATGTTCAACGACCAGGGCCTGGGCGCCGGCACCGTCGACGGGGTCGTCGGACCGAACACGATCAGGGCGCTGCAGCGCTACCTGAGCCAGTACGGCTACAACCTCGACGTCGACGGTGTCGCGGGACCGGCGACCAGGGCGGCGTTCTGGGACTTCAACGCCTACTGCTGAGCCGCCCGGACGGTCCGGGCGGCTTCGGGCCTCAGAGCCGCTCGGGCGTCCGGATGCCCAGCAGGGCCATGCCCTGGTGAAGGGTGCGGGCCGTCATGTCGCACAGGAGGAGACGGTTCTCCACCTGGGCGGGGGTGTCGGCCTTCAGGACCGGGCACTTGTCGTAGAACGACGTGTAGAGAGAGGCGAGTTGGTACAGGTACGCGGCCAGCTTGTGCGGGGCGTACTCCGCGGCGGCCTCGAAGACCGTGCCGCCGAACACGTCCAGGTGCAGGCCCAGCGCCCGCTCCGCCGCGTGCAGTTCCAGCTCGGGGTGGGCGGCGGGCCGGACCTCCCCGGCCTTGCGCAGGATGGACTGGATCCGGGCGTACGCGTACTGGAGGTAGACGGAGGTGTCGCCGTTGAGCGAGACCATCTGGTCCAGGTCGAACTTGTAGTCCCGGTTGGGCGACGTCGACAGGTCCGCGTACTTCACGGCACCGATGCCGACCTGGGCCGCCCGCTCCTGGATCTCGGCCTCGGTGAGGTCCCGCGCCTTCTCCCGGACCACCTCGGCGGCCCGCTGCACCGCCTCGTCCAGCAGGTCCTCCAGCCGTACGGTCTCGCCCGCACGCGTCTTGAAGGGCTTGCCGTCCGCACCCAGCACCGTGCCGTAGCCCATGTTGTGCGCGGTGACGTCGTCGGTGAGCCAGCCCGCCCGCCGGGCCGTCTCGAACACCATCTTGAAGTGCAGCGACTGACGGACGTCCACGACGTAGAGCAGCGAGGTGGCGTGCAGGCCGGTGACCCGGTTGCGGATCGCCGTCAGGTCGGAGGCCGCGTAGCCGAACCCGCCGTCGGCCTTCTGCACGATCAGCGGGACCGGCTGGTCGTCCTTGCCCCGGATCTCGTCGAAGAAGACGACGAGCGCGCCCTCGGAACGGACCGCGACGCCCGTCTCCTCCAGGATCCGGGCGGTCTCGGGCATGCCGTCGTTGTACGCCGACTCGCCGACGATCTCGTCGTCCCGGATCTCCATGTCGAGCTTCTCGAAGACCGAGTAGAAGTAGACCTTCGACTCGTCCACGAACCGCTGCCACAGGTCGAGGGTCTCCTTGTCGCCGGACTGCAGGGCGACCACCCGCTTGCGGGCCCGCTCCTTGAAGTCCTCGTCCGCGTCGAAGACCGCCCGGGAGGCCTTGTAGACCCGGTTCAGGTTCGACATGGCCTGTTCGCCGTCCGTGTCGGTCTCCGTGGACAGCTGGTCCGGGTTCTCGATCAGGTACTGGATGAGCATGCCGAACTGGGTGCCCCAGTCGCCGATGTGGTGCCGGCCGATCGTCCGCTCGCCGGTGAAGTCGAGCATGCCGCGCAGCGCGTCGCCGATCACCGCGGAGCGCAGGTGGCCGACGTGCATCTCCTTGGCCACGTTGGGCTGGGCGTAGTCGATGACCGTGACGCCCGGGTGCTCCTTGGCCGCCACGCCGAGCCGGTCGCCGTCCGCGTACCGCGCGGCCAGGTTCTCGGTGATCGCCCGGTCGGAGAGGGTGATGTTGAGGAAGCCGGGGCCGGAGACCTCGACGTCCTGGATCAGGTCCGCGCCGGTGACGACGTGGGAGACGACCTGCGCCGCCAGCTCCCGGGGGTTGGCCTTCGCCTTCTTGGCGGCGGCGAGGATGCCGTTCGCCTGGAAGTCGGCCCGGTCGCTACGTCGCAGCAGCGGGTCGACGGCGGCCTCCGGCAGGGTGGCCGAGAGGGCGTCGGTGAGCTGCTTGTTCACGGCGTCGCTGAGGGACGTGACCGGGGCCATGGGGTGGGAGCCGTTCTCCTCGGGGGTTCTGACAGACGGCTCCAGTATTTCACGGGGGGTAAAGGGGTTTTCGCGGCCACGAGCTCGGGGGTGGGTGTGCGTCGCCGGATGCGGGGTGCGGCGTGGCCTGTCGCGCGGTTCCTGCCCCCGGCCTTCGGCCAGGGGCACCCCCAGCGCCCCCGGGAGTGCGGCCGTGCCGCCGGGCCGGGGGGCGCGCCGGTAACCCGCTTTCGTGGATTCGGGGTCGGCTGGGAGAATGGAGCGGTCAGCCGTGCGACCGTACCGGCTGCCCCGTGCCAGAAAGAAGGACGTGCCGATCGTGGCTCAGAGCACCGAGACCACCGACTGGGTCTCCCGTTTCGCGGATGAGGTCATCGAGGAGTCGGAGCGTCGGGCCCCGGGCAAACCGGTCGTCGTCGCGTCCGGGCTCTCCCCGTCCGGACCCATCCACCTGGGGAACCTGCGCGAGGTCATGACCCCGCACCTGGTCGCGGACGAGGTCCGGCGGCGCGGGTACCAGGTCCGGCACCTGATCTCCTGGGACGACTACGACCGGTACCGCAAGGTGCCGGCCGGCATCGCGGGCGTCGACGGGTCCTGGGCCGAGCACATCGGCAAGCCGCTCACCTCGGTGCCCGCCCCGCAGGGCTCCGCGTACCCGAACTGGGCCGAGCACTTCAAGGCCGCGATGGTCGAGGCGCTGGCCGAGCTGGGCGTGGAGTTCGACGGGATCAGCCAGACCGCCCAGTACACCTCCGGGGTGTACCGGGAGCAGATCCTGCACGCCATGAAGCACCGCGGTGACATCGACGCGATCCTCGACCAGTACCGGACCAAGAAGGCCCCCGCGAAGAAGCAGCAGCAGAAGGCCGTCGACGAGGCCGAGCTGGAGGCCGCGGAGGGCTCGGGCGCGGCGAGCGAGGACGACGGTTCCGCGGGCTCCGCCGGTTACTTCCCCTACAAGCCGTACTGCGGCGGCTGCGGCAAGGACCTGACGACCGTCACCGCGTACGACGACGACACCACCGAGCTGACCTACGTCTGCACCGAGTGCGCCTTCACCGAGACCGTCCGGCTGAGCGAGTTCAACCGGGGCAAGCTGGTCTGGAAGGTCGACTGGCCGATGCGCTGGGCGTACGAGGGCGTCGTCTTCGAGCCGAGCGGGGTCGACCACTCGTCGCCGGGTTCGAGCTTCCAGGTGGGCGGGCAGATCGTCGGGATCTTCGGCGGGCAGCAGCCCATCGGGCCGATGTACGCGTTCGTGGGCATCAGCGGGATGGCGAAGATGTCGTCCTCGCGCGGTGGCGTGCCCACGCCTGCCGACGCGTTGAAGATCATGGAGCCGCAGCTGCTGCGCTGGCTCTACGCCCGCCGCCGGCCCAACCAGTCCTTCAAGATCGCCTTCGACCAGGAGATCCAGCGGCTCTACGACGAGTGGGACAAGCTGGACGCCAAGGTGGCCGAGGGCGCCGCGCTGCCCGCCGACGTCGCCGCGCACGCGCGTGCGGTGGGCACGGCCGCCGGTGAGCTGCCGCGGACCGCGCGGCCGCTGCCGTACCGGACGCTGGCGTCGGTCGCCGACATCACCGCCGGGCACGAGGACCAGGCGCTGCGCATCCTCAGCGAGCTGGACCCGTCCAACCCGCTGACGTCGGTGGACGAGGCCCGGCCGCGCTACGACAAGGCCGAGGCCTGGATCAACACCCAGGTACCGGCCGACCAGCGCACCATCGTGCGGGACGAGCCGGACGCCGAGCTGCTGAAGTCCCTCGACGAGGCGTCCCAGCAGTCCGTACGGCTGCTGCTCGACGGCCTCGCCGAGCACTGGTCGCTGGACGGGCTGACGCACCTCGTGTACGGCGTGCCCAAGGTGCAGGCCGGGTTCCCCGCCGACGCCACGCCCAAGGAGCTGCCGGCGGAGATCAAGACGGCCCAGCGGACGTTCTTCGCGTTGCTGTACCACCTGCTGGTGGGCCGTGACACCGGGCCCAGGCTGCCCACGCTGCTGCTCGCCGTGGGGCAGGAGCGGGTGCGGGCCCTGCTCGGAGCGTAAGGCCGGCACGACGAAAGGGGCTCTCCTCGGTGGAGGGCCCCTTTCTCATGTCATGCCGTCGCGTCGCCTACGCGATGTGGTCTTCCTGCAGTTCCGCCGTGTGGCGGTTGGTGAAGCGGTTGACCATGCGCTCCGCGTCACGCTGCGCGAGCGTGATGCCGTAGGTCGCCTCCACGTCGCCCTTGAACTGGCCCGAACTGGGGTAGCCGCCGTCTATCGACTTCTTGAAGACCAGGTAGAAGTCCTCCTCGGTCGGCTCCGGGGGGCCGCCGCCCTCGCCGAGCTCACGGGTGCGGCCCGGACCGGAGGGGATGGGGAAGCTGCCCGTCGTCTCCGACTCCGACTCCTCCGGCAGGAGCTGCTGCTCCGGCGGGAACTGCCGTTGGAGCTGCTCCTGCTCGTACTGCTGCTGGAGCAGCTGGCGCTGGTACTGCTCCTGCTGGTACTGCCAGGCCGCGTACTGCTCCTCGGTGTACTGCGGTTCGAACGTCGGGTCGTAGTCGCCGTGGTACTCGATCTGCTGGGGGTCCCTCGCGTGCAGCCAGGGGTTCAGCGTCGGGTCGAGTTCCGGCGCCGGAACCGGTGCGGCCGCGGGCTGCCCGGCGCCGGCGGCCGGCTCGGGACGCTGCTCGCCGGCCGGTGCCGACTGCTGCGCAACGGGAGCGGTGACGGCCGACGGAGCGGGCTCGGGGACGGCCGCGGGCGCCGGAGCCGGCAGGAGCGCCGGCAGGTCTATGCCCGCCGCCGCCAGACCCTCCGGGGCCGTCTGTGCCAGGGGGACGCCGTAGCGGGCCAGCCGCAGCGGCATCAGGGACTCCACCGGGGCCTTGCGGCGCCATGCCCGGCCGAAGCGGGAGCGCAGTCTCGCCTGGTAGACGAGACGTTCCTGCTCCAGCTTGATGACCTGGTCGTAGGAGCGCAGCTCCCACAGTTTCATCCGGCGCCACAGCAGGAACGTGGGCACCGGGGAGAGCAGCCAGCGGGTGAGGCGGACGCCCTCCATGTGCTTGTCGGCCGTGATGTCCGCGATCCGGCCGATGGCGTGCCGGGCGGCCTCGACGGCGACCACGAACAGGATCGGGATCACCGCGTGCATGCCCACGCCCAGCGGGTCCGGCCAGGCCGCCGCGCCGTTGAAGGCGATCGTCGCCACGGTCAGCAGCCAGGCCGTCTGCCGCAGCAGCGGGAAGGGGATGCGGATCCAGGTCAGCAGCAGGTCGAGGGCGAGCAGGACGCAGATGCCCGCGTCGATGCCGATCGGGAACACATAGGCGAAGTTCCCGAAGCCCTTCTTGATGGCCAGCTCACGAACGGCCGCGTACGAGCCGGCGAAGCCGATTCCGGCGATGATCATCGCGCCGGTCACGACCACACCGATGAGAACGCGGTGCATCCGGGTCAGCTGTATTGGCGCGGCCACCCGTACTCCCCTCCCCTTGCATGTTGTTGCGCGCAACAGGGTGGCACATCAGTGCGGCTCGCGTGTGGCCGGTCAGTCCTTCTTGGCTGACGACTTGGAGGCCGAGGCGCGCGCGGAGGGCGATGTGGAGGCCTTCTTCGAGGGCGTCGTCGCAGGTGAACTCGGGGCGGGGGCCGACCCGTTGGCCGTCGCGACCGAGGCCACGGCCTCCTTGGCGGCCTTCGCCGCGGACTTCGTGAGGGTGTCCGCGTCCGGCGTCTTCTCGCCCGCCAGACCCGCACCGTTGTAGTCGACGGTGACGACCACGTTCGCGACCCGGGCCACGACCGTCTGCTGCCGGAAGGCGCCTTCCTTCTTCTTCAGGTCGTAGCGCACCACGGTCGCCTGGTCGCCGGTGTCGGTCACCGGCTGCGACTTGGTGTTCTTGGCGCCGGTCACGGACTGCGCCTCCTGCAGCTGGCTCCCGTAGTACGCCTCGGCCTGCTTCTCGCCGGAGCCGCGGCTCGCGTCCGAGTCGAAGCGGAGGAAGGAGATGTTGAGCCAGCGGAACTGGGAGCCCTTGACGCCGTTGTTGTCCAGGCTGCTCCAGGAGCAACTGCCTCGCGTGGCCACATCGTCCGAAGAGCCCTCCTTGCCCGACTTCGCACCCTTCGGTACGAGTGCGGTGAGAGTCTTCTTCGACAGCACCGCACACGGCTCCGGCAGCTTCCGGTACTTGGCCGCCTGGACGGTGGGCGAAGCGGCGGCGCCCGCGCCGGAGCCGCCGTCGGTGGGGGCGGTGGCCGGGTTGGAGCCGCCGCCCGTCTCCTTCCCGGCGTCGTCGGAGCCGGAGGAGCAGGCCGCCGCGAACAGCGCCACGGCGGGGACGGCGGCCGCGCAGACGAGGCCGCGGCGCAGGCGCCCTGCCCGTCGCTGCGCGTTCCGCTCGTTCCGGTCGTCTTGCTGGACTGCTACTCGCTGCATGGTTCCTTCACTCATACGTTCGGGGTTCCTGCGGTCGGATCGGGTCCGAGGGGCCACGGTACGCGGTGAGGGAGCTGTGCGGTTTCGGTTCGCGGGCTTTGCGGACGGGGTGCGCGGGGCGTGCCCGGGCGCTCAGCCGTTGAGGGCCTCGGCCAGCTGGGCGGCCAGATTCTGGGCCCTGTCCTGCAGTTCCTCGCTGTCCGGGACGGTGCCCATGGCCATCGGCTGCTCCTCGTACTCGATGGTCACCACGACGTTGGACGTGCGGAACACCACAGTCACCGTGCGCTGTCCGGCCGTCGAACCGGAGCCGAGCCGGTCGTCGAGATACGCCTCGTCGCCGAGGTCGGCGAGGGTCCGGGGCTGGAGGTCGGCCGCGGCGGTCGAGGCGGAGGCCGAGCCGGACGCCGAGGTGGAGGGGCTGGTGGAGTCCGAGGGGGAGTCGGACTCCGAGGAGGAAACGGACGGGGACGGTGTCCCGGAGGCCGGCCCGGACGGCGACTGTGACTCGGTGGCGCCCGGGGGCGCGGACTGGGGGATCCCGGCCGCCGACTCCCGCTGCGTGTAGATGGTCTGCGCCTCGTTGTCGTCGCTGACCGCGTTGTCGTAGGAGACCACGCGCTCGAAGTCGACGGACAGCCGGTCGGTGGCGTCGGCCGACTCGACCTTCCAGCGGCAGCCGACCTTGCGGTCCGTGTCGTAGGTGAGCGAGGCCTCGCCGGCGTAGGCCTTGTCGCGCTGCTCCTCGTCGGTGATCTGGGCGATGCCCGGGAGCAGGGAGTCGAGGGTGTCCTGGCTGACCGCGCCGCAGGGCTCGGGGAGGGTGCGGTACTTGCCGGGCTGGGCGGCGACGGTGGAGGTGCCCGCGTCGGCGTTCTTGTCGCTGATGTCGTCGCCGCCGCTGGAACCGCTCGTGCAGCCGGCCAGCAGGGCCGCGAGGAGGGCGGCGATGCCGGTTACGTACGCCTTCCGCTGCACGGTCAGGCCCCTTTCCGTTCACTGGGTCGCTCGGTCCTGCTCCAGTGTCCCCGCTGGTTAATCGCTTGCCGCAGCGGGGCGTCCCCTGGAGACAATGTGTACCGCACGCACTGCCGTGAACGCCGGTCCCAAGTCTGTTTTCGGGTGCCCTGGCGACGCATTTGCGCTATGCCTTGATTAAGTCTTTTGTCCTTTTCATTTGGTTGTTCGCGGGGGAATGAGGAAGCCATGTCGTACGTGGAGATACCGGGCGCGAAGGTGCCCATCCGGATGTGGACCGACCCGGCCGGCGTCGAGGAGGGGGCGCTCCAGCAACTGCGCAACGTCTCGTCCCTGCCGTGGATCAAGGGCCTCGCGGTCATGCCGGACGTCCACTACGGCAAGGGCGCCACGGTCGGTTCCGTCATCGCCATGCAGGGTGCCGTGTGCCCGGCGGCGGTCGGCGTCGACATCGGCTGCGGGATGTCGGCGGTGAAAACGTCCCTGACGGCCAACGACCTCCCGGGCGACCTGTCGCGACTGCGGTCGAAGATCGAGCAGGCGATTCCGGTGGGGCGGGGGATGCACGCGGACCCGGTGGAACCGGGAGACTTCCACGGACTGGCGACGGCCGGGTGGGGGGAGTTCTGGGGACGCTTCGACGGGGTTGCCGACGCGGTCAAGTTCCGCCAGGAGCGGGCGCACCAGCAGATGGGAACGCTGGGAAGCGGCAACCACATGATCGAATTGTGTCTCGACCAGTCCGATTCCGTCTGGCTCATGCTGCACTCCGGTTCCCGGAACATTGGCAAGGAACTCGCCGAGCACCACATCGGCGTGGCCCAGAAGCTCCCGCACAACCAGGGCCTGGTCGACCGCGACCTCGCCGTCTTCGTCTCGGACACCCCGCAGATGGCGGCCTACAGGAATGATCTCTACTGGGCGCAGGAGTACGCGAAGTACAACCGCACCCTGATGATGGCGCTCCTGAAGGACGTGGTTCGCAAGGAGTTCAAGAAGGCCAAGCCGGCCTTCGAACCGGAGATCTCCTGCCACCACAACTATGTGGCCCAGGAGCGGTACGACGGTATGGACCTGCTGGTGACCCGAAAGGGCGCGATCCGGGCCGGCTCCGGCGAGTTCGGGATCATCCCCGGCTCGATGGGCACCAGCTCGTACATCGTGAAGGGACTCGGTAACGAGAAGGCCTTCAACTCGGCGTCCCATGGTGCGGGTCGGCGCATGAGCCGCAACGCGGCGAAGCGTCGCTTCACGACCAGGGATCTGGAGGAGCAGACGCGGGGTGTGGAGTGCCGCAAGGACTCCGGGGTGCTGGACGAGATTCCGGGGGCCTACAAGAACATCGACCAGGTCATGGACCAGCAGCGCGACCTCGTGGAGGTTGTGGCGAAGCTGAAGCAGTTCATCTGCGTGAAGGGCTGATGCGGAGGGCCCCGGTCGACGCCGGTGCCCTCCGTCACCATGTCACCGATGGCTGTGCGGAGACGCCGTCCCGTTACGCAGACACCAGAGGCGGGAACTGCAACTCCTGGTCGTCCTGCCGAGCACTTCTGCCGCTGCCATGGGGCTGCTGAGGTTCAGCAGGATCCGGTCCTCTGACCCCAGACAGTTCGGGTAGTTCAGGGCGGCGGCCAGGCGCTGAGCCAGCTCCGTCATGTAGAGCACGTTGTAGATGTCGTCGCGGGTGTGGCGCTGTGGGTTGCGTGCGACCCCCACCACGTCCAGTCCGTAGTCGGACAGGTACGACGCGACGCGGCGCGAGAATTCGACGGGGGGTGGTTTGATCGTCTTGGACTTGGGGCCGTAAGGAAGGCCGAGTCCGTTGACCGTTGTCCTGGCTTCCGGAGAACACAGAGTCCAGACGGCCGCGGTGTGGGTCTCGGCGAAGTCGGCCGACCGGGTGCGTTCGGTGATGCTGCCCAGACGGCTTTTCCGGCCCGCCCCCTTCGACAGATGGCCGTCCGCCTGCGAGAACCCGAACGCGTATGCGTAGTCGGGCACCGTGAGGTCCATGAACCGGTGCGCGTCAGGCTCGCATTCAGCCACAGGAAGGCTCCGCTTCCATGCTGGTCAGGCCCTCGGCCGGGACTGCCATCCCTGCCGAGGGCCGTCGAAATGATCGTGTGGCGAGCCTGGGGCGGACGTTCGGGTGGTGATCGGGTGATCGGCGAGGTTCGCCCGTGTGGGTTACCTGCCCCTACTTCGCGTGGTGGACCGCGTAGATCATCACGAAGGCCAGGAAGTGGATGCCGAAGAGGAAGTAGGCCAGGAAGTACCAGACCTGGCGTTCGTTCCTGGTCTCCTGTTTCAGGCGGACCTCTTCGAGCTGCCGTGCCAGCGCCGAGGCGGGATCGTCGTCCGGCATCACAGGTCCCGGTGGACCTTGGAGTTGGAGGCCTGGGCGCGGGGGCGTACCACCAGGAGGTCGATGTTGACGTGGCTGGGGCGGGTCACCGTCCAGGTGATCGTGTCCGCCACGTCCTCGGCCGTCAGGGGCTCCGCGACACCCTGGTAGACCTTCGCCGCCTTCTCCTCGTCGCCGCCGAAGCGGGTCAGCGCGAACTCGTCCGTCTTCACCATGCCGGGGGCGATCTCGATCACCCGCACCGGCCTGCCGACGATCTCCAGGCGGAGCGTCTCGGCGAGGACGTGCGCGCCGTGCTTGGCGGCGACGTAGCCGCCGCCGCCCTCGTAGGTGCCGTGGCCGGCGGTGGAGGAGACGACGACCACCGTGCCGTCGCCGCTCGCCTCCAGGCGGGGGAGCAGGGCCTGGGTGAGGTTGAGGGTGCCGATGACGTTCGTCTCGTACATCGTGCGCCAGTCGGCCGGGTCGCCGGTGGCCACCGGGTCGGCGCCGAGGGCGCCGCCGGCGTTGTTCACGAGGACGGCGACGGTCCTGAAGGCGGTCGCGAACTCGTCCACGGCCGCGCGGTCCGTCACGTCCAGCGGGTAGGCGGTCGCCTGGTGGCCTGCCTCGTTGATCTCCTTGGCCAGCGCCTCGATGCGGTCCTCCCGGCGGGCGGTGAGGACCACGCGGTAGCCGGCCTCGGCGAGCCTGCGCGCGGTGGCGGCGCCGATTCCGCTGCTGGCGCCGGTGACGACCGCGATGGGGGAGGGGGCCATGGGGTGCTCCTCGGCGGGGTGAGACAGGTGTGCGGGTGCCCTGGTGAGTCTAGGCGCCGCGGGAGTGGGGAGACCGGCCGGCGGCCCGGCGTCAGTTCCTGGGCGCCCACATGATCAGTGCCATGCCCGCCAGGCACACCCCCGCTCCCGTGAGGTCCCAGCGGTCCGGGCGGTAGCCGTCGGCGACCACGCCCCACAGGATCGAGCCCGCGACGAAGATTCCGCCGTATGCCGCCAGGATGCGGCCGAAGTGCGCGTCCGGCTGGAACGTGGCGACGAAGCCGTAGGCGCCGAGCGAGAGGATGCCGCCCGCCACCCAGACCCAGCCCCGGTGCTCCCGTACGCCCTGCCAGACCAGCCAGGCCCCGCCGATCTCGAAGAAGGCGGCGACGACGAAGAGCGCGGCGGAGCGGAGGATCACCATGCCCGCAGCCTGCCACGGCGTCGGACTGTCACCTGTTGGAGGGCGCCTGCGCCTGGGCTCGAGTGGCATATATACGTACGGACGCCGGAGACTTACGGGACGGACGGCACGGACGGGACGGGTGGCATGGCGATGCGTCGTTACGGGCTTGCGTTGGTCGGAGCGGTGGCGGTGAGTGCGCTGGTGGTCGGCGCGGGCGGTGTCGCGTGGGCCGAAGACGCCGATCTGGAGGTGCACGGGTCGGCCGTGATGAACGGGGACGTGGTCGTGGTCCGGGTGATCCCGCGCAACCTCGGGCCGGGCATCGTGTCGGACGCGACCGTACGGCTGCGCTGGTCGGCGGCGCTGGCGGACACGCAGCAGCTGCCGCCCGCCTGCGCCCGTTCCGGGGACCGGGAGGTGGTGTGCGGCACCGGGCCGCTCGCCGTCGACCTGCCCGGCGGGCAGCTGGTGGTCCCGGTACGGCTGCGGGAGCGGCCGGCGGAGGTGACGATGGAGGCCGACATGGCGTGGAGCGGGGGCGCGGTGGACCACGACCGTACGAACGACATGCAGCGCGTGCTGGTGCTGGCCACCGGGGACCCGTACGCCTTCTGACCCGGGGCCCTAGGTGTTCTGTCCCGGGAGGTTGTGGACGGTGACAGGGCTCACGGCTGACTGATCTTGAAATGGGTGAGGGCCTTCTGGCTCGGTGTGGATTGCGACG
>NZ_JBHZAN010000065.1:31258-36899 GCF_042754285.1 Streptomyces sp. NPDC059224 | reverse complement strand
CCGCGCCCCCCCTTCCGCCCCACCCCTGCCGCGTCGGGCGGGGGGGGGGCCCGGGGCAAACCCCCGCACCCGCCCCACGGCCCTTTCTTCTCCTACGACTTCGCGGAGGGCGTCCGGGCGGACGAACGGTCCTTGGACCCCGGCCGGTCCTGGACGGGCCGGTGGCTGCCGCGCAGCGCGGAGGCCACGGCGGAGACCAGGGCCATGCCCGCGGCGACGCCGAACACGATGGCCAGGCCGTGGTGGAACGGGCCGGAGACCAGCTGCGGGAAGAAGGTGTGGCCGGTCAGGACGGCCCGCTGCGCGCTGGTCACATGGCCGAGGACACCCTCGGAGGAGAGCAGGTGCCCGATCGGGTTGTTGCCGAGGAACGTCGCGAACAGCGTGCTCACCGGCGGCAGTGAGGCGGCGTGCGCGGCGGACGCGGCCGGCACGCCGTGCGCCGTCAGCCCGCTCCTGAGCGTGTCCGGCAGCGAGGAGGCCAGGCCGGAGACCATCAGCGAGAAGAAGACACCGATGGACAGCGCCGTACCGGAGTTCTGGAAGGTCGAGCGCATGCCCGAGGCGACACCCCGGTACTCGGCCGGGACACTGCCCATGATCGACGACGTGTTCGGCGCCGAGAACATCCCCTGGCCGAGCCCGTTGAGCAGCAGCAGCGCCGCGAACAGCCCGTAGTCGAAGTCGACGGGCAGCGCGAGCAGCCCCAGGAACGACAGCATGACGACGACCAGCCCGGCGGTGGAGAAGAACCGGGCGCCGAACCGGTCCGAGAGATAGCCGGAGACCGGGCCCGCGACGAGGAACCCGAGCGTGAGCGGGAGCATGAAGATGCCGGCCCACAGCGGGGTGTCCTCGAAGTCGTAGCCGTGCAGCGGCAGCCAGATGCCCTGGAGCCAGATGATGAGCATGAACTGTAGGCCGCCGCGGGCGATCGAGGTCAGCAGGGCGGCCACGTTGCCCGCCGCGAACGCCCTGTTCCTGAAGAGCGCCAGGTTGAACATGGGGTCGGTGACCCGCGTCTCGACGACACAGAAGGCCAGCAGCAGGGCGACGCCGCCGATCAGCCCGGTCAGCACCCACGGGTTCCCCCAGCCGGTGGCGCTGTCGCCGTAGGGCTGGATCCCGTAGGTGATCCCGGCCAGCAGGATCCCGGCGCCCGCCGCGAAGGTGATGTTGCCCAGCCAGTCGATCCGGCCGGGCCGGCCCGTCGAGGTCTCGCGCAGGCTCAGGTACGACCAGATCGTGCCGGTGATGCTGACCGGGACGCTCACCCAGAACACGGCACGCCAGTCGACGACCGCGAGCAGACCCCCCGCGAGCAGACCGAGGAACTGGCCCGCCAGCGCGGTGATCTGGTTGATGCCGAGCGCCATGCCGCGCTGTCGTGCGGGGAAGGCGTCGGTGAGGATGGCGGCCGAGTTGGCGGTGAGCATGGACCCGCCGAAGGCCTGCACGATCCGCCACAGGATCAGCCACATCGCGCCCGCTCCGGCGCGGAACGGATCGAGCGACAGCGCGACCGAGGCACAGGCGAAGATCAGGAATCCGAGGTTGTAGATCTTCACCCGTCCGAACATGTCGCCGAGCCGCCCGAGCACGACCACCAGGACCGCGGAGACCAGCAGGTACCCGAGGATCATCCAGAGCAGATAGCCGATGTTGCCCGGTGCGAGCGGGTCCAGGCCGATGCCCCGGAAGATGGCCGGGAGCGAGATGATCACGATCGACGCGTCCATCGTCGCGATCAGCACCCCGAGAGTGGTGTTCGAGAGCGCGACCCACTTGTAGCCCGGCCCGGGCGGGGTCTCCTTGTGGCGGGCCGAGCGCAGCAGGCCGGACCGGTCGCGGGCGCTCACAGCTGTTCCGCCAGCCGGGCGAGCAGCGGCACGGCCGCCCCGAGGGTCGCGCGCTCCTCGGCGGAGAACGTGCCGAGGACGTCCGCGAGCCGCCGCACCGACTCGGAGCGCCGCTCGGCGAGCATGGCCCGCCCCTCCTCGGTGACGGCCGCGATGCTCCGCCGCCCGTCCGTCGCGTCGGGGGTGCGGCGGACCAGGCCGCGCTGTTCGAGGTGGGCGAGCGTGGTCGCCATGGCCTGCGGCCGCACCCGCTCCAGCTCGGCGAGCGCGGTGGGGGAGCCGGGTCCCTCGGCGGCGAGCCGCGCGAGCACCGAGACGCCCGAGAGTGAGACGTCCCCCACGGCGTGGGCCTGTCGCAGCCGCCGCGTCATCCGGCCCACCGCGAGCCGGAGTTCGTAGGCGAGCAGGGACGCGTCGCTCGGATCGCGGGTACCGCCGGCATCGGAGGCTGTAACTGTCTTCACATGTACTGATACTAGGTTTATCAGTCTGGACTGTTCAACCAGGCGTAAGTAAACGCCTGGCCGTCGGAGGCGGGTCTCAGCTGCAGGTGAGCTTGCCTGCCGTGGCCTTGGCCGTGAGGATCCGGTGCACGGAGGCCGCGACCGTGGTGCGGAAGGAGGCGCTCGCCGCCATCCGGGCCTGTACGCCCTGCACCATCGCCGGAATGGTCGACGCCTTGACCGTGAGGATCATGTCCCCGCCGGCGGTCAGGAAGTCCACCGCCCGCTGCGCGGGGGTGTAGGCGCGGACCGCGACGGCCTGCCCGATGTCGTCGGAGATGACGACCCCCTTGAAGCCCAACTTGGTGCGCAGCAGCGAGTTGATCACGGTCGGGGAGAACACGGCCAGGTGCTTCGAGTCGATCTTGGTGTACTTCGCCGAGGAGACCATCACGAACGGCGTGCCGGCCGCGATCCCGCTGCGGAACGGCTGGAGGTTCGCACTGGAGGCGGTGGTCACCGAGTCGACGACGTTCGCGGTGGTGTCGGTGTTCCCGATGACCTGGCCGAGCCCGGGGAAGTGCTTGAAGGTGGTCATGACCCCGGCCGCCCGGAAGCCCGCGGCGAAGGCGCCGGTGTGCGAGGTCACGACGGCGGGGGTGTGGCCGTACTCGCGGTAGAAGTGGCCGATGGGAGCGTTGCGGGTGCCGAGGCTCGCGGGCACCACGTCGGCGACCGGGGCGAGATTGAGGTCGAGACCCGCGGCCTTGAGCTGCTTGGCCCAGGTCTGGGCGCGGGCGCGCAGGGTCGTCGTGCTCCACGTGCCCTGGGTCAGGGCGTTGGGCATGACGGAGAAGCCGGGCCCGCTGAGCACCTGGACCTGTCCGCCCTCCTGGTCGGTGGAGACGAGCAGTCCGACCCGGTGACCGGCCACCGTGTCCGCCTGCGCCCGCACCCCGTCGACGACCTTCTTGGTCGCCGCCGTACCGGCGGAGCTGCGCCCGGTCAGCATGACGGACCCCACGTGATAGGTCCGCAGGGTGCGCAGGTCCGTGGTGCTGGGGCGGGCGGCGGCGACCCCGCCCATGAACAGCTGGCCGACCCGCTGCGCCTGGGTCATTCCCGTGTAGACCCTGTCGGCGCAGGACGCGGCGGACACGCGGTGGGCTTCCTCCCCGGCGGCCGGCGCGCTGCACGCGCCGACGGCGACCAGGGTGGTGGCGAGCCCGACGGCGGTGCGCCGGACAGCGGAGCCCCGGCCCGCGGGCCGGCGGACAGGTGTCGCCATGATGCGCTCCTGACTCGTGAGAAAAGCAGTCCAAGGGGGGTCCGGCAGGCGCACGGCATCGGCACCCTGCGCGAAGCGCGGCCGCCCCGGCGCCTCACGTTACGCCGAACGGGTGGGGTGCGCGCTGTGGGCGGCCCGACGGCCGACGACTCCACCACCCGGACGGCCGCACCGGCCGCGGCTGCGGGCAGCCGTCACTCGGACGACGTCAGCCGGGCGGTGATGCGCTTGCCGACGGGCTCCCGTCGCGCCTCGACGTCCCGCGCCACCGCCAGCACGATCTCCAGGCCGTGCTGACCCACCCGTCCCGCGTCGGTCGCCCGGGCCTGCGGCAGGGTCGGATCACTGTCCCAGACCTCGATCTCCACCGCGCCGGCCGCGGCGCTCACATGCAGCAGGACGGGTCCGGGCGCGTACTTCAGCGCGTTGGTGACGAGTTCGCTGACCACCAGCTGGGCCAGCTCCCGGGTGCGGGCCGGTACCGGCAGCCCCCGCGCGGGCTCGGCCCGGGCCAGGAAGTCCGACGCCCGTCTCCGCGCGTGGGCGATACAGCCGTCCGCCCCGTCCAGCGCGATGGTGACCTCGACCGGTGCGGCACCCGCCGTCCCCGAACACTCCTCGGGCGGGACCGAATCCCTGCCGGCGAACCGCGATACCCCGTTCATGGGCGCGCGCCTACCCGGCGATCCGCCGTGGTACTCCCGCGCCGCCGGGATTCGGATGCCCCGTCCCGTGCATCGCACTCCGCCCGGCTGGGCACTGTGGCTGGCAGAGCGGGTGACAGGGTTGGGACCGAGGGCGCGGAGGACGCACGTGACGGACGAGAACAGGGCAGTGGAGCGCGGTGAGCTGTCCGTCACCCGGACCGACGTCGACGGCGTCACCGTGCTCGGCCTGCGCGGCGAGATCGACTACGAGACCGTGGGCGCCCTGGCCCGGGCCATGCCTCCGGCGGACCCCACCGCGGGCTCCCGGGTCGTCGTCGACCTGAGTGGGGTCACGTTCATGGATTCCAGCGGGATCAACGCACTGATCGCCGCCCACCAGGTGACCCGGGCCGGTCAGGGGTGGCTGCGTCTCGCGGGTCTCCGCGACTCCGTGCTGCGCACCGTGCAGCTGGTGGGACTGGACACCCTCGCCTCCTGCCACCCCTCCGTGCAAGCCGCCATCGCGGCGTGACGGCGAGCCCGGCGCCGGGCTCCCCTGTGGCCGGGCGGGCCGGGCGCCCCCGACGTTGGTTGTCGGGCGACAACTGAGTTAATCTGCGACCGACTGCCCGTCGTGCGAGGCCGTCGAACACGGAATCGCCGCTGGTGGGCGGAGCTCTACGGCTCCGGCGAGGTTCCGGGTCCTCGGGGTGGGGACCCTGGGGAGCGGAACGAGGGTGTGCATGAGCGGCGTGTCGGTGGACGCCCAGGTCCAGGGTCCGGGCGAGCAGGAGCTGCGACAGCTGCTGGCCGGCCTGACGGCGGTACGCGACGGTGACTTCGGCACCCGGCTGCCCTCCGACGGCGAGGGACTGCTCGGCGACATCGCCACGGTCTTCAACGGCATGGTCGACCAGTTGTCCCTGTTCACCTCGGAAGTCACGCGAGTGGCCCGCGAGGTGGGCACCGAGGGCACGCTGGGCGGTCAGGCGCAGGTCCCCGGGGTCTCCGGCACCTGGGCGGACCTGACCGACTCGGTCAACGCCATGGCGGGGAACCTGACCACTCAGGTCCGTGACATCGCCCAGGTGGCCACGGCGGTGGCCCGCGGCGATCTGTCCCAGAAGATCGACGTCCCCGCGCGCGGGGAGATCCTGCAGCTGAAGGAGACCGTCAACACGATGGTCGACCAGCTGTCCGCGTTCGCCGACGAGGTCACCCGTGTCGCCCGTGAGGTCGGCAGCGAGGGCCGGCTGGGCGGCCAGGCGCAGGTGCCCGGGGTCGGCGGCGTCTGGCGGGACCTGACCGATTCGGTCAACTTCATGGCCGGGAACCTCACCTCCCAGGTCCGCAACGTCGCCCAGGTGACGACCGCGGTGGCGCAGGGCGACCTGTCGCAGAAGA
>NZ_JBHZAN010000065.1:0-31159 GCF_042754285.1 Streptomyces sp. NPDC059224 | reverse complement strand
ATCACCGTGGACGCGCGGGGCGAGATCCTGGAGCTGAAGAACACCATCAACACGATGGTCGACCAGCTCTCCGCGTTCGCCGACGAGGTCACCCGCGTCGCCCGCGAGGTCGGCACCGACGGCCGGCTCGGCGGGCAGGCGGACGTCAAGGGGGTCAAGGGCACCTGGCGCGACCTGACGGACTCCGTGAACTTCATGGGAGGCAACCTCACCGCGCAGGTCCGCAACGTCGCCCAGGTGGCCACCGCGGTGGCGCAGGGCGACCTGTCGCAGAAGATCACCGTGGACGCGCGGGGCGAGATCCTGGAGCTGAAGAACACCATCAACACGATGGTCGACCAGCTCTCCGCGTTCGCCGACGAGGTCACCCGGGTGGCCCGCGAGGTGGGCACCGAGGGCAACCTCGGCGGGCAGGCGATCGTGCCGGGCGTGTCGGGGACCTGGAAGGACCTCACCGACAACGTCAACGTGATGGCGTCCAACCTGACCGGGCAGGTCCGGTCCATCGCCCAGGTCGCCACCGCGGTCGCCCGCGGCGACCTGTCGCAGAAGATCACCGTGGAGGCCAAGGGCGAGGTCGCCGCGCTCGCGGACGTCATCAACACCATGGTCGACACGCTGTCCGCGTTCGCCGACGAGGTCACCCGGGTGGCCCGCGAGGTGGGCACCGAGGGACGGCTGGGCGGCCAGGCCCATGTGCCGAACGTGGCCGGGACCTGGAAGGACCTGACGGACAACGTCAACTCCATGGCCAACAACCTCACCGGGCAGGTCCGCAACATCGCCCTGGTGACGACCGCGGTGGCGGGCGGCGACCTGTCGAAGAAGATCGACGTCGACGCCCGGGGCGAGATCCTGGAACTGAAGACCACCATCAACACGATGGTCGACCAGCTCTCGTCGTTCGCCGCCGAGGTCACCCGGGTGGCCCGCGAGGTCGGCAGCGAGGGCCGGCTGGGCGGCCAGGCCGAGGTGGAGGGCGTCGAGGGCACCTGGAAGCGGCTCACGGAGAACGTCAACGAGCTCGCCGGGAACCTCACCCGGCAGGTGCGGGCGATCGCCGAGGTCACCAGTGCCGTCGCGGAGGGCGATCTGACCCGCTCCATCACGGTGGTGGCCTCGGGCGAGGTCGCCGACCTCAAGGACAACATCAACTCCATGGTGGAGTCGCTGCGCGAGACCACCCGGGCCAACCAGGAACAGGACTGGCTCAAGACCAACCTCGCCCGCATCTCCGGTCTGATGCAGGGCCACCGCGACCTGCCCGTGGTCGCCGAACTCATCATGGACGAGCTCACCCCGCTGGTGTCGGCCCAGTTCGGTGCCTTCTACCTGGCGGAGGACACCGAGCGCGGCCACGAACTGCGCCTGGTCGGCTCGTACGGCTATCCCGACGACACCGACCGGCCCACCCGTATCCCGGTCGGGCGTTCGCTGGTCGGACAGGCCGCGCGCAACCGCCGGATCATCACGGTCGAGGAACTGCCGGAAGGCTACGTCACCATCTCCTCCGGTCTGGGACAGGCCGTGCCCAGTGCCCTGGTCGTGCTGCCCATCGTGGTCGAGGAACAGGTCCTCGGCGTCATCGAACTGGCCTCGCTGACCCGCTTCACCCAGATCCACCAGGACCTGCTCACCCAGCTGGTGCCGACCATCGGTGTCAACCTCAACACCATCGTGGCCAACGCGCGCACCGACGAGCTGCTCGGCGAGTCCCAGCGGCTCACCTCCGAACTGCAGGCCAGGTCCGAGGAGTTGCAGGTGCAGCAGGACGAGCTGCAGCGCTCCAACGCCGAGCTGGAGGAGAAGGCGTCCCTGCTGGCCTCGCAGAACCGCGACATCGAGGCGAAGAACCTGCAGATCGAGCAGGCGAGGCAGGAACTGGAGACCCGCGCCCAGCAGCTGGCGCTCGCCTCCAAGTACAAGTCGGAGTTCCTGGCCAACATGAGCCACGAGCTGCGCACCCCCCTCAACAGCCTGCTGATCCTGGCCCAGCTGCTGGCCCAGAACCCCTCGCGCAACCTCACCCCGAAGCAGGTCGAGTACGCGGGCATCATCCACTCGGCGGGCTCGGACCTGCTGCAGCTGATCAACGACATCCTCGACCTCTCCAAGGTGGAGGCCGGCAAGATGGACGTTGCTCCCGAGCGGGTCCCGCTGCGCCAGCTGCTGGAGTACGTCGAGGCCACCTTCCGGCCGATGACCAGCCAGAAGAGCCTCGAGTTCACGGTGGCCACCGCGCCGGGCACCCCCGCCGACCTGCTCACCGACGACTCCCGGCTGCGCCAGATCCTGCGCAACCTGCTGTCCAACGCGGTGAAGTTCACCGAGCAGGGCGGCGTCGAGCTGCGCATCGAGCCGGCCGCCGACCGCGAGGTGCCGCCGGGCGTGCTGCGCGGTGGACCGGTGGTGGCCTTCCGGGTCGTCGACACCGGCATCGGCATCCCCCACCAGCAGCTGGAGACGATCTTCGGCGCCTTCCAGCAGGCCGACGGGACCACCAGCCGCAAGTACGGCGGCACCGGTCTCGGCCTGTCCATCACCCGGGAGATCGCCCATCTGCTCGGTGGCGCGGTCACCGTCGACAGCGCCCCCGGCCAGGGCAGTACGTTCACGCTGTACCTGCCCGTCGCGCGCGCCGACTTCGAGGACCTCCTGGAGACCGGCGGCCGCTCGGTGGAGCAGCCCCGCGCCCTCACCGCGTCGTCGCAGGCACCGGCGCCCCGGCTGCTGCCCGCTTCCGTGCCGGCCCCCGAGCACCGCAGGCGCCGGCTCCTGGTGATCGAGGAGCGCCCGCGCGGTCTGCTGGCCCTGGTCGCCGAGCGGGCCGTGGCGGACCTCGCGCACGACCCGGGCGACCCGCACGGGGCGATCGACCTCATCACCGCGGTAGGGGCGCAGGAGGCGGCCAGTACGCTGGCGGCCGAGCCCTGCCACTGCGTCGTCCTCGAACTGGGCATGCCCGGCAAGGAGGGCGCGGACTTCCTGGAGGCCATGCGCGGCGACTCCGCGCTGGCCAGCGTGCCCGTCCTGGTGCACACCGGGCACCGGGTGGATCTGGCACAGGAGCAGGCGCTGCGTGCCCTCGCGGGCGGGCGGCCGCTGGACTTCCTGTCCAGTCTGGACGAGCTGCGCGAGCGCATCACCCTGCATCTGTCCGCCGAACAGCCCGGTGACGTGCTGTCGCTGGTGCGTGCCGAGGAGCCGCACCGTCCGGCCGCGCAGGTGGTGGACCACGCCTTCCTCGGCCGGACGGTCCTGGTGGTCGACGACGACGCCCGCAACCTCTTCGCCCTCAGCGGCGTCCTGGAACTGCACGGTTTCCAGGTCCTGCACGCCGACAACGGCCGCAAGGGCATCGAGATGCTGCTCGCCCACCCGGACGTCTGCCTGCTGCTGATGGACGTGATGATGCCGGAGATGGACGGCTACGCCGCCACCGCCGAGATCCGCGCCATGCCCCAGTACGCGGAGCTGCCCATCATCGCCGTCACCGCGAAGGCCATGCCGGGCGATCAGGAGAAGAGCCTCGCCTCGGGGGCCAACGACTACATCACCAAGCCCGTCGACACGAACGACCTCATCGCCCGCGTCCGCCGCTGGCTGGGCGTGTGACCACGCGCCGCCGCCACGGCGTCCACCAGCAGGCCGCACAACGCCCCGGGGCGTTCCAGCCCAGCCGAGAACAGGCCCACCGTGAGTGATCTCCGTCCGTCGCCCGACCCCGCCGAACCGCCCGGCGCCGCCGACGGCACGCGGCAGGCCGTCGCCGGTGAGCCGGACGAGCCCGGCCCGTCGTCCCCCCTCGGCAGGCTGGCGGCGACCGTGGAACGGCTGCGCCGCGAGGTGCGGGCGGCCCACGCCGAGGCGGACGGGCGGGCCCTGATCGAGCTGGCCAAGGGCATCCTCGTCGAACGGCTGGGATGCGGCCCGGCGCAGGCGGCCCGGCAGCTGGCCGAACTCGCCGAGCAGGCGGGGGTGACACCCCTGGAGCTCGCGGTCGACGTCATCAACCAGGCCGCGCGGGACCGCATGTCGGAGGTGACCGCCGCCTTCTTCGCGGCCACCGCGGCCGGTGCCGAGGCCGTCGACCCCGCGGACAGCCACTCCTCCGCCGTACGGCTGCGGGCCGCCGAGAGCGGCGCGCTGGCCGCCCACGACACCCAGGCCGTGGCCGAGTCCCTGCTGGAGCACGCGCTGGCCCCCCTGGGGGCGGAGGCGGTCGCCATCTGGGCCCTGGGCGCCGACGGCTCGCTCACGCTGGCGGGCCACGCCGGTTTCTCCTCCGCCGAGGCGGGGCGCTGGCGGCATGTGCCGCCGGGGGTCGCGACGGTGGGCCGCCGCGGCCTCACCGAGCGCTCGGGGCACTGGATCAGGAGCCTGGCGGAGACCGGGCTGCCCTCCATCGGCCAGCACCACCATCCCGAGGGCGGCCGGGTGGCCGTGGCCGCCGGCACCGGCGGACGCATCCACGGTGTGCTGGAGATCGTCTGGCCCGTGCCGCTGGACACGCCTCCCGCGCCCGTCGTCCGGCAGGTCGAGGCCCTGGCCGAGCTGTGCGCGCACACCCTGGACACCGGATCCCCGGACCAGGCCCACGGCGGCACCGGCAGGACCGTCCTGCCCGGCGTCTCCGAGCTGATGGACCTGGCCGACGGACTCCACGACCCCGCGCTGGTGCTCGTGCCGCATCTGGACGCCGACGGCGACCTCGTCGACTTCCGCGTCCACCACGTCAACGGCCGCTTCCTGGACCCCGGAGGCAGACCCCGGGCCGCCATCAACGGCGCCCTGCTGCTGGAGGCCTATCCGATGGCCGCCGGTCACAGCGAGCTCTTCGAGCGGATCGAGCGCGTCTACGCCACCGGGGAGCCCTACCGCGCCCACCGCATGCGGCTGACCGCCCTGGTCGACGACGTCCCCCTCGCGGCGGTCGCCGACATCAACATCAGCCGGCACGGGGCCTGCGTCCTGCTCATCTGGCGTATCGAGGACGAGACCGCCCGGCTGGCCAGCCTCCTCCAGCACGCCCAGCGACTGGGCCGTATCGGCGGTTTCGAGGAGAACCTCCTCACCGGCGAGATCACCTGGAACGGCCAGCTGTACCACCTCTACGGCAAGCCCGACTCCGGCGCCCCGGTGCCGCTGGAGGACCTGCCCGCCCATGCCCACCCCGACGACGCCGTCACCCTCGGCCGCTTCCTGCGTACCGTGCTGCACCACCAGCGGGCGGCGTCCACGGCCTTCCGCCTGCAGCGCCCCGACGGCGTGACCCGGCACATCCGGGTGGTGGCCGAACCGGTCCTCGACTCCGGCGGGCAGCTGTACGTCGTGCGCGGTGCCTACCAGGACATCTCCGCCCATCACTGGACCGAGGTCGCTCTCGCCGCGACCCGTGACCAGCTCGCCCACACCGAGCAGCAGGCCAGCGAACGCAACCGGCTCACCCTCCAGCTCCAGCACGCCATCATGCCGCCCGCGCAGGCCCCGCTGGCGGTCCCCGGGCTGAGCCTGGCCGTGCGCTACCGGCCCGCGGAGACCCAGCACCTGGTCGGCGGCGACTGGTACGACACGGTCGTGCTGCCGTCCGGGCTGGTGCTGGTGTGTGTCGGTGATGTGGCGGGACATGGCATCGAGGCGGCCACCAGCATGGTCGTCCTGCGCAACGCGCTGCGCGGGCTCGCCGTGACCGGCGCCGGACCGGGGCAGCTGCTGTCCTGGCTGAACATGGTCACCCACCATCTGACCGGCGCCGTCACCGCCACCGCGGTGTGCGGTCTCTACGACCCCGACCGCCACACCCTGCGCTGGGCGCGGGCCGGTCATCTGCCGCCGGTGCTGGTCCGCGGCGGTGAGGCGGAACCGCTGCCGCTGGTCAAGGGGCTGCTGCTGGGCGCCGTACCGGAGGCGGGGTACCAGGAGCACGAGGTGCAGCTCGCCGTGGACGACACGCTGCTGATGTACACGGACGGCCTGATCGAGCGCCGTGACCGGTCGGTGGAGGAGTCGCTGGCGCACATGCTGACAACCGCGCGCACGGTTCCCTCGACCCTTGACCAGCAGCTGGACCGTCTGCTGACCCACAGCAGGTCCGACACCGACGACGACACCTGCCTCGTGGGCATCCGGGTGGCGCAGCACTGACCGCCGACCTCGCGGCGGCCCACGGGCCGGACGGCGTCAACCGCCCGATCAGGGGTACCCGACCCGGTGGAGGTATCTGATGATCGAAGCAGGCGATATCCGAGAGTGGCGCGGTCACGAGGTGGTCGACACCGGCGGGCACAAGGTCGGCGTCCTGGAGTCGGTCTACGTCGACACCGCGACCGACCTGCCCAGCTACGCGACCGTGACGGTCGGCCTGCCCACCCGGCGGCGCCTGGTGTTCGTCCCACTCGCGGACGCCACCGTCGGTCCGGGGTACCTGAAGGTCGCCTACGACAAGGACACGGTCAAGAAGGCTCCCGCGATCGACACGGACGGCGAACTGCCGGCCGAGCAGGAGCCCGCGGTCTTCGCGCACTACGCGATCGAATACACCCCGGGCGCCGGCGGTGAGCGGCGCCTGGCGCGCCGCTGACCCGGCGAGCCCACCCTCGATGGGAGAGCCGATGAGCCTGTTTCTGCTGCTGATCCTCGTGGCCCTCGTGCTGGGCATCATCGGGTTCACCGCTCACGGACTGTTCTACCTGCTGGTCATCGGAGCGGTGGTACTGCTCGCCGACCTCGTCTACGCCGTAGTCAGGCTCCGGCACAGGGGACGCCGCGTGGTCCGCTGACTCTCACCCGCCGGTCTCCCTGACGGTGAACAGCCGGATGGCACCGGTGATCGTCAGGAGCCGGTGGACGGCCGGCCGCAGGGGGCCGACGAGCACCAGGTCGCGCCCGGCGGCCCGGTGGCGCAGCCGGGCCTCGATGAGGGCGTTGAGGAGCATGCTGTCGGCGAAGGTGACCTGCGTCAGGTCGACCGCCGTCACGGGCATCGCCGCACGGTCGGCGGCCTCCCACGCCTGCTCGAAGCCCTCGGCTCGGGCGTAGTCCACATCGCCCCGCACGGTGATCACAAAGATCTGCTCGTCGCGGTCGATATGCGCTCTCAGTTCGGGAGCCGCGGGCATCGCGCCGTCCTCGTGTCACAGGGATCCCGGAATTTTCGAGACATGTCGCACAGTTACCGCGAATCACGCCAGAACTAGGGTAGTCGGACGTGATGAGAGCGATATCCGGGACTGTTGTCGTTTGACAATAATAGCCATGAGGCAACAGAGTAGCCGAGTCGGGCGTACGCGTGGAAGGACCTGGAGCGGTGGTGGATCGGTGCCGTGAGGGTTTTTCAGGCGGTCCGGCTGTCGGCCTCGGGGGTCTCGTCGAGTATCTGTGTCGCCGCGGTGGTGCAGAACGCCTCGAGCCCCTCAAGGAGGGCGACCCGCTTGGCGACGGGCATGTCCGCCAGCACCTTCTGCAGCTCGCTCTCGCGGCGGACACGCAGATCGGCCAGGAAGGAGCGGCCTCGGCCGCTGAGATGCAGCCGGACCTCACGCCGGTCCTCCGCGCCCACCACACGCTCGATGAATCCCGCGGCCTGTAGCCGGTCGCACAGCCGGCTCGTGGACGGCGGGGTGGAGGCGAGGGACTCGGCGAGAGTGCGCAGGTTGATGCCGTCGTGGTGCTCCAGGATGTGCAGCACCCGCAGCTGGGAGGCGGAGGTGGGCGCGGTCGACGCACGGCCCCACACGACTTCCAGCAGCTCGACGGCCTTCGTGGTCACGCGTGCGACCTCATCGGGCTCTGGGCGGCGGCGGAAGGCAGTCACGATCACACTCTCGCAGGCACTGGGGCTTCTTTCAGCCTACTAGGAGCCCTCAGCCCACACGGACCCTCCTCGGAACGACCGACGCGGCTCTTCGCGAGCCCCCGCCTCCTCGGCCGGGCCCGCACGTTGGCGGGAGAAAGAATGGTGCATTCCTCATCGTGAACAGATTCCAGACCGCTGAGCGCGCCGTGCGCACGGCGGCTCCCCACGAGTTGCTCGACGCCGTCCGCGCCGTGCTGACGGAGCAGTACGGCGCGGAGGCCGTCGAGCTCTACATGGCCGACTACGGCCTGACGGCGCTGCAACCGGTGTCGGTGCGGCCGCACAACCTGGTCGCGGTTCCGGTGCACGGCAGCCCTGCCGGCCGGGCGTTCGGCTCGCAGGAGCCCTACTGCCAGGAGGGCCAGGACGGGCGGACGCGCGTGCACCTGCCGGTCAGCGTGCGCGGCGACCGGCTCGGCGTGCTGTCCGTGACGCTGCCCGGCGGCGACGCGGCCCGCGGATACGTGTCCGAACTGGCCGAGATCGCCGAGGTGCTGGCGCACGAGGTGCTCGTGGCCGAGCGCGACACGGACCTGTACCTCCAGGCCCGGCGCAAGGACCGGCTCACCCTGGCGGCCGAGATGCAGTGGCAGTTGCTGCCCGGCCGCTCCTGCACCCGGCCCGAGTACGACCTCGGTGGTCAGCTGGAGCCCGCCTACGCCGTCTTCGGCGACAACTTCGACTGGTCCGCGACCGCCGACCGTCTGATGCTCTATGTCACCAACGGCATGGGCGAGGGCATAGAGGCGGCACTGCTGACCAGCCTCGCCGTCAACGCGCTGCGCAACGCGCGCCGCGCCGGCATCTCCATCGCCGACCAGGCGGCCCTGGCCGACCAGGCTGTCTACGCCCACTACCGAGGCGACCGTTATCTGTCCGTCCTCATGTTGGACTTCGACCTGGACACCGGGCTGGTGAGCGTGGTGGACGCGGGCTCCCCGCAGCTCCTGCGGATGCGTGGCGGCACCGTCGAACGCGTCCCCTTCGAGGCCCAACTGCCCCTGGGCATGTTCGAGGAGACGGACTACGTGGCGCAGGACTTCGATGTCGAGCCCGGGGACCGGCTCGTCTTCGTCAGCGACGGCGTCCACGCGGTGCACTCCCCGAAGGGCGAGGTGTACGGCGACCGGGCCCTGGCCCGGGCCATCCACTCCACCCGGCTGTTGCCCGCCGCCGAGGTACCCCGCGCCATCCTGCGTGAACTGTCGGGCTACCGCGGTGAGGCCGTCATGGCCGCCGACGACGCCGTGGTCGTCTGCGTGGACTGGCGCGGACGCCCCCTGTCGGCGTGAATCGGCCCATCCCGTCCCGGCGGCGCCCACCCCAGGAGCGCTGCCGTGACCGGCACCGACGCGTTCCGGCCGACGGGTAATCGGGCCGTCCTGGTCCCGTTCCCCCTGCCCCACCGGTGCCGCCCGCCGGTGTCACGGCGGCGCGCGGCGTCACCCGGCTGCGCGGTGGCGACGGGTTCAGGCTGCGGAGGGACGCTGCGGCCGACCGGTGCCGACGCGTTCCGGCCGACCGGGGAATCGGGCCGTCCCGGCCCCGCGCCGCCGACTGTCGTGGAGGCGCGGGCCGCGGGCCCGTTCCCCCTGCCCCACCGGTGCCGGCCGCCGGTGTCACGGCGGCGCGGGATGCCGGCCGGACGCGCTCCGTCACCCGGCCGCGCGGTGGCGCGGGTCAGGTGGCGCCGTCCGGGTGTTCCCCTGCCCCGCGGGCATGGGCGGCCAGAAACCCCCGGAGCCCCTGCCCGAGAGCCTCCCGCTCGACCGGCTCCATGGCCCCGAGCGCGACGGCCAGGGCGTGCGCTCTGCGCGAGGCCACCTCGTCGAGAATCCGGCGGCCCTGCTGGGTGAGGAGCAGCCGCACCTCACGTCGGTTGCGCGGATGCAGCTCGCGCTCCAGCAGACCGGCCGCTTCCAGCCGGTCGCACAGCCGGCTCGCGGTCGGCGGCCCGGCCCGCAGGGCCACCGCCAGGGCGGTGAGGTTGAGCCCCGGATCCTCCCGCAGAATCCGCAGCGCCCGCAGCTGATGCGACGACAGGCGCGGGTTCGCGCTCTGCGCGGCTTCCGACCACAGATGGGCCAGACAGTCCACGGCGTCGTCCAGCGCCGACGCGAGGGGGAGGGGGCCGTCGCGCGGCCCGCCTGATCGGCCGTCCCCGGAGCCACTGAGACCAGTCACGGAGGCATCGCTTCCCGAATCCGAATCCGACTGCCATTGCAGGTACCACCTATCCAGACGCCGTACCCGAAGAGCCGCGGTGCAAGCACGTTCGACCGGCCCGGCCCGGCCGTGGCCGCCGGCCCGGTTCAGGGCAGTCTGCTCCACGTGAGTTCAGCCGTGCGGTCCGCGCCCCACAGGCGGGTGGGGGTGGCGACGCGGAGCACGAGCAGGGGGCCGTCGAAGCTCACCTGCCGGACCTGGGACCGTCCGATCCAGTTCGGGAAGAGGCTGGTGGTGACGTGGTGCTCGACGGTGGTCGGCCCGACGACCTCGAACGGGCCGCCGTAGGCGAGATAACCGGCCGCGGCCCGGGCGAGCTCGTCGTCCGCCGCGTCCTCCAGGCGCGCCGACCGCAGGGGTGGTCGGTCGCCACGGCCCAGTTGGGCGGACATGTATCCCTGGGGGGTGTAGACGATCAGGCCGTACGGCGTGGGGCCCAGCGGACTGATGACCTCGCCGTCGGTGCTCGTGGCGGTGTACGACACGAGCCGCCAGGCGCCGAGCAGCCTTTCCCGGACCCGGTCACGCACCGTGCGCGGGTTCTCCGTCGCCGTTCGGTCGGTGAGGGACATGGCAGGGCCGCCTTTCGTTTCGGGAGAGCGGACGGGCTCCGCCTGGGTGGGTGGACGGAGCCCGTAGGGGGTGGTCAGTGCCGACCGGGTTCGCCGTCGACGAGCCGCCAGACACGCAGCGGGTTCGCCTGGCGCAGCGACTCAGGCAGGAGGTCGTCCGGGAAGTTCTGGTAGGTGACCGGGCGGACGAACCGTTCGATCGCGCCCATGCCCACGGAGGTGAACCGGCTGTCGGAGGTCGCCGGGAACGGGCCGCCGTGGGTGGTGGCGTGGGAGACCTCCTGCGGGATCGAGAAGGCGTTGAACACGATGCGTCCGGTGCGCCGTTCCAGGATCGGCAGGAGCCGTTCGGCCGCGGCGCGGTCGGCACCGTCGGCGTGCAGGGTGGCCGAGAGCTGCCCGCGGAAGGCACGGGCCACCTCGAACAACTGGTCGGCGTCGGTCAGCCTCACCAGCAGGACCGCCGGGCCGAAGACCTCCTCGCGCAGGGCGGGTTCGGCCAGCAGCCGCTCGCCGGTGACCTCGTACAGCAGGGCCTGGCCGTCCCCGGCGCGGGCCGGGTCCGTGCCCGTGCCGATCAGGGCGGCGCCGCCGTCCTCCATGCGCCGCGCGTTGCGGGTGTAGGAGTCGTGGATGCCGGGCGTGAGCATGGTCCGTGCGGCCGCCTTGCGCACCTCGGCGGTCGCGGCGTCCCGCAGTTCCCGGAAGCCGGGTCCGTCGACGGCGAGGAGGACGGCGGGCTTCAGGCAGGCCTGCCCGACGTTGTACATCGCGCGCTGCACCAGGCCGCCGCCGATCTCCGCGCCGCGGGCCGCCAGGGCCGCGGGCAGGACGAACGTCGGGTTGACGCTGGTCATCTCGGTGAACACGGGAATGGGGTCGGGCCGCCGCTGGGCCCGGCGGTACAGGGCCATCCCGCCGCCCTCGGAGCCGGTGAAGGTGACCGCCCGGACCAGAGGGTGGTCGACCAGCGCCTCGCCGATCTCGTTGCCGGCGCCGCGGACGAGGGAGAAGACGCCTTCGTGCAGTCCCGCCTCGGCGACCGCCTGCTGGATGGCCCGGCCCTGGATCTCGGATCCCCCGGGGTGGGCGTTGTGGGCCTTGACGACGACGGGGCAGCCGGCCGCGAGAGCGGAGGCGGTGTCCCCGCCCGCCACGGAGTAGGAGATCGGGAAGTTGCTGGCGCCGAAGATCACCACCGGGCCGAGGGCCACCTTCTGCAGCCGGTGGTCCATGCGCGGCGTGGGCCGGCGGTCCGGCTGGGCGGTGTCGACGGCCGCCTGGAGGAAGCGGCCCGCACGGACGACGTCGGCGAACCTGCGGAAGACGCCGGCCGTCCGCGTCACCTCGCCTTCCAGCTGGCCGGCCGGCAGACCGGTCTCCAGCGCGGTACGGGCGGCGAGTTCGTCCCTGACCGACTCCAGTTTGTCCGCGACGAGGTCGAGGAACGCGGCCCGCTCGGTGAGTGAGGTGTGGCTGTAGCTGTCGAAGGCGTCGTCCGCGAGGCGGACCGCGCGGTCGACCTCGGCCACGCCGCCGAAGGCGAACTCGGGCTCGACGAGCCCCCCGGTGGCGGGGTCGAGCGCCTTCATGGTCCCGGCCGTGGCGGACACCCGGGCCGCGCCGATCAGCAGTTCTCCGGTCAGGGTCATGCGTGTGCTCCCTCGAACGCGGCGGTGAGCTCGTCCGCGGTGGTGATGGCGTGGGCGTAGGTGGGGCCGTTCAGCTCGTGCGCGGCGTGCATCATCTCGGCCTTGAAGGCGGCGGTGGCGTCGCGCACCAGCGTCACGTGGTAGCCGAGTTCCATGGCGAACCGGCCGGTGGACTCGATGCAGGTGTTCGCCAGGAGCCCGACCAGCACGACGTGGGTGATGCCGTGCTGCTTGAGCTGGAAGTCCAGGTCGGTGTTGGCGAACCCGCTCTGCCCCCAGTGCTCCGCGGCGACGACGTCCGCCGCCTGCGGCTGGAGATCCGGGTGGAACTCACCGCCCCAGGTGCCGCGGGCGAAGCTGTGCCGCTCCATGATGCCGAGCTGGGTGGGGTTGGGGTGGTCCCACGTCTCGTAGTCACCCGGCTCCCAGCGGCGGTGCGGAACGAACACCACGCGTACGCCCGCCTCGCGGGCGGAACCGATGACGGAGCGCAGGTGGTCCAGCAGGCCGGTCTCGTGCGCCATGGACTCCAGGCGCGGCCAGATCTGGCCGCCCTCGGACAGGAAGTCGTTGTAGGGGTCGATCAGGAGAACGGCCGTGCGGTGTGGGTCGTAGGTCTGGGACATGGCTCCAGCTCCAATCTGGCTTATGGCTGACATCCAGATTCAGGATTATATTCGTCATCCTGAAAGTCAAGTGAATGGCCCCCCGCCTCGCCTTCGAGGTGCTGGCGTATGATGGCCGTCATCCAGATGTGTGAGGCGCACCGCGTCGATCCACGAGAGGCGGGGACGGCATGGGCCACTCCCAGGCGGAGAAGGCGGCGAGCCGCGAGCGAGTCCTGCGGATCGCCGCGCGCAAGGTCCGCACCGACGGCATCGGCGGCCTCGGCATCGCGGACCTCATGAAGGAGGCCGGGCTCACGCACGGCGGCTTCTACAAGCACTTCGCCTCACGCGACGACCTCGTCACGCAGGCCGCCACCGCTGCCCTCACCGAGGGCTCGGCGAAGATGGAGCGGGCCGCGCGGAAGAACGACCAGGACGCGCGGGCCGGCCTCCTCGACGCCTACCTCGGCAAGCAGCACCGCGACACACCGGCCACCGGCTGCGCGCTGGTCCCCCTCGGCGCCGCCGCGGGACGTGACGGCACCGAGGGCGACCTCCACCTCAAGGACGCCTACGAGCGGCAGGTCCGCGCCTACCTGGACCTGATCGCGGGCCTGGACGACGACACCGACGACACCGACGACGCCACGGACGCCAGGGCCGAGGCCGTGCTCACGCTCAGCGCCCTGGTCGGCGCCGTGCTCATGTCCCGGGCCGTCGCCGACGAGGGACTCTCCGACGAACTCCTGGAAACGGTCAACGCCCAGCTCAAGCGGCGCGGCAGGCCCCTGCCCCCGTCCGCCTGACCCGTCCGCGGGGACCGGCTCGCTCCGTTCGCGTGCGACGTGCTGAGGCGGCCCCCGAGGGGGACCTCTCCACCGGCCGGTGAGGCGACGTACTCCCCGGACAACGCCCTTTACCTGCAAGAGCGGGCAGGGGGTCCGCTCTGCGGGGGATGTGCGATGCCGAGCCGGCGGTCCGGGGCGTCCCGGCCCGCCGACCGCGGCGGCGAACCTGAGCGCGCATACCCGGCTCCCGCCCGGAGGCTGTCGGCATGGTTCGACAACTCCTCCACCGTACGGGGTCGTTCGCCGAGAGCCGTGACGGCGCCAGACCGACGCGGTGCCGGGACCGCGTCTGACGGAGACGACGTACGGGAGCCGGACGTCCGGCTCCCGTGAGTCCCTCGCTCAAGTGCCCCATCGCCTGGCGAGTCCCTGGTCCGGTCGCCGCCGGGCCCCCGCAAGCGCGCCGAAGGCCTACTGCGCAGTCTCGTCGACGAGGAGCTCGGCGTCGGTCGCCGCCAGGACCTCCGCCACGGTGACTCCAGGAGCGGTCTCGACCAGTCGCAGACCCTCGGCCGTGACATCGATGACGGCCAGGTCGGTGATCACCCGGTCCACCACGCGGCGCCCCGTGGCGGGAAGGCTCAACTCCTCGACCACCTTGGGGCTGCCGTCCCTGGCGACGTGCTCCATGACGACCAGCAGCCGGCGAGCGCCGTGGACCAGGTCCATCGCGCCGCCCATGCCCTTGACCATCTTTCCGGGGATCATCCAGTTGGCCAGGTCACCGCGGGCCGAGACCTGCATGGCGCCGAGCACGGAGACGTCGATCCGGCCGGCCCGGATCATGCCGAAGGACAGCGCCGAGTCGAAGTAGGCGGTGCCGGGGACGATGGTCACCGTCTCCTTGCCGGCGTTGATCAGATCCGGGTGCTCCTCGCCGTCGTACGGATACGGGCCGACGCCCAGAATGCCGTTCTCCGAGTGCAGCACCACGTGCACCCCGTCCGGCAGATGGCTGGGGATCAGAGTGGGCAGACCGATGCCCAGATTCACGTAGTGGCCGTCGCGCAGTTCCCGGGCAGCACGGGCGGCGAGCTGGTCGCGGTCGAGCGGCATGGTCAGTTCTCCCCGGAGTCGGTGCGCGACACGGCTGCTTCGGCGCGGGTGCGCGCGGGACGCACGGTGCGTCGCTCGACGCGTTTGTCCAGCGACGCGTCGACGACGACCACCCGGTCCACATACACGCCCGGCAGATGGACGGCGTCCGGCGGCAGTTCACCGGCCTCGACGATGCGTTCGGCCTCCACGACGGTCACCCGCCCCGCCATCGCGCACAGCGGGTTGAAGTTGCGCGCGGCCGCGTGGAAGACGCAGTTTCCGTGCCGGTCGGCGACCGCGGCCCGCACCAGGGCGAAGTCGGCGGTGATGGCCTCCTCCAGCAGATAGCGGCGGCCACCGAACTCCCGCGTCTCCTTGGGCGGGGAGGCCAGCGCGACACCGCCGTCAGGAGTGTGCCGCCAGGGCAGCCCGCCCTCCTCGACCTGGGTGCCCACGCCGGCCGGGGTGTAGAAGGCGGGGACACCGGTGCCGCCGGCCCGCAGCCGCTCGGCGAGCGTGCCCTGCGGGGTCAGCTCCACCTCCAGTTCGCCGGACAGGTACTGGCGGGCGAACTCCTTGTTCTCGCCCACGTAGGAGGAGGTCATCCGGGCGATGCGGCCGGCGCGCAGCAGCAGCCCCAGCCCCCAGTCGTCCACACCGCAGTTGTTGGACACGACCCGCAGGCCGGATGCGCCCGTCTCGGACAACGCGGCGATCAGCGTCGACGGGATGCCGCACAGCCCGAATCCGCCGACCGCGACGGTCGCACCGTCGGGGATGTCCGCCACTGCCCGCGCGGCCGCGGCCACCACTTTGTCCATGCCGGTTCCTTCTCCACAGGGGTACGTTCCGTTCGCCGGCCCGGCCCGGCCCGCGCACGACGTCACGAGGAGGACCGGGTGCTCCTCACCCTGGCCCGCACCTGCCGTCACGGGCCATGTGTGCCGGAGCTATGACCGGGCCGCGAAGAGCGGTGATCGGCCACATGCCGCCCGCCGTACGGCGCTTCTAGGGTTCCGGCCATCACGCAACGCGCCTTGGTTGTCGCGGACCGGTTCCGTCGTCCCGGACGAGACCGACGGAACCCGGCGGCGGGGCGCGACACACTGTCAGGAGCCGATCGCCATGCCTTCCAGCCTCACGTACGCCTTCACCAGCAGATCCCTTCGTGCGCTCACCCTCCTGGCCACCGGTGCCCTGGTCGCGGGATGCACCTCGGCCGGCACCGCGGGCACCGCGTCCGACAGCTCCGACGGCAAGGCCGCATCCGTGAAGGTGGGCCTGGTCTACTCCCGCAGCGGGCTCCTCGCCGCCTACGGCAAGCAGTACGAGGAAGGCTTCAAGGCGGGACTGGCCTACGCCACGCACGGTACGGACACGGTGGGCGGCCACCGGATCGAGGTCACCGAACAGGACGACGCGGGCGACCCGGCGAAGGCGGTGGCCGCGGCGAAGTCCCTGGTCGGCAAGGGGTGCAAAGTCCTCGCCGGCACCACCGACTCGGGTGTGGCGCTGCAGATGGCGCCGCTGGCCGCCCAGAACAAGGTGCTGTACGTCAGCGGTCCGGCCGCCACCGACGCGGTCACCGGCGTCAACTCCTACACCTTCCGCTCGGGGCGGCAGTCGTACCAGGACATCCTCACGGCCGGGACCCTGCTCGGTGACGCCAAGGGCAAGAAGGTCACCGTGCTCGCGCAGAACTCGGCGTTCGGCCAGGCCAATGTGGCCGCGGTGAAGGCGGTCCTCGGCAGGAAGGGCGCGGACGTCGGCTCCGTGCTGGCCCCGCCGAGCGCCACCGACCTGACGCCGTTCGCCCGCCGGACCAGAGCCGGCAAGCCGGACCTGGTCTTCGTCGCCTGGGCGGGCTCCAACGCCCCCGGCCTGTGGACCGCGCTGAGCCAGCAGGGCGTGCTGGACGCGAGCAAGGTCGTCACCGGACTCGCGGGCACCGCCTCGTACCCGGTTTTCGGCCCGTCCGGTTCCAAGGTCGCCTTCCTCGCGCACTACTTCCCGGGTGCCGGAGGCGGCAACCCGGTCGAGAAGGCCATGCTCGACGGCATCACGAAGGCGGGCGGCACGCCCGACCTGTTCAGCCCGGACGGCTTCACAGCCGCCCAGATGATCGTTCACGCGATCCGCTCCGGCGGCGCCACGGACACCGCCGCCATGGCGAAGGCGCTGGAGGGCTGGACCTTCGACGGGCCCAAGGGCAGGGAACGGATCCGGGCCACGGACCACGCCCTGCTGCAGCCGATGTTCACCGCCCGCCTCAGGGGCAGCGGCAGCGCCGCCCGGCCGGAGCTGACCGGCAGTGTCCCGATGGCCGAGGTCGCGCCACCGGTCGCCGGCACGGCGGGCTGAGCCGATGTCCTCCTCGAACACCGCGTCCACGAGCGCCGCCGACGCCTCGGGCGACCGGGAAGCCCCTGCCGTCCCGGCACCGGTGCTCCGGCTGCGCGACGTCGGCTGGACGGTCGGCGGCGCGACGATCGTCGACTCCGTCTCCTTCGACGTCCACCAGGGCGAGTTCCTCGCCTTCATCGGCCCGAACGGCGCGGGCAAGACATCGCTGTTCAACCTGGTCAGCGGCCTCAGCCCGGTCTCACGGGGCACGATCGAACTGGACGGCCACGACGTCACCGCCGAGGCCGCGTACGCCCGGGCCCGGCGTGGGCTCGGGCGCACCTTCCAGACCTCCAGCCTGTGGCCGGGGATGACGGTCGCCGACCATGTGCGGCTCGCGGCCCAGGCCGCCGAAGGCGGCTCGTACCGGATATGGCGCCGTGCCGGCACCTACCCGGAAGTGGTCGACCGCGTGCTGGCGCGCACGCAGCTCGCCCATCGCGCCGAAGCCGGCGCCGACGCCCTCTCGCACGGCGAGAAACGCAAACTCGAACTCGCGGTGCTGCTCGTCGGCGAACCCCGGCTGATGCTGCTGGACGAGCCGATGGCCGGTGTGAGCGCCGAGGAGGTGCCCGCGCTGACCGAACTCATCCGGTCGCTGCACAAGGACGAGGGCCGCACCGTGCTGATGGTCGAGCACCACATGGACGTGCTGCTGGAGCTGGCGGGCCGGGTGGCCGTGATGCACCACGGCACGCTGCTCGCGCTGGACACCCCGCAGGCCGTGATGGCCGACCCCACGGTGCAGCAGGCCTACCTCGGGGAGGAGCTGTGACCCCGCCGCCCCTGCTGACCGTGCGTGACCTGCGCGTCGTGATCGGGAGCAGGCACATCCTGCACGGCGTCGACCTGGAGGTGGCAGCCTCGGGGACCACGGCCCTCCTGGGCCGCAACGGAGCCGGCAAGACGACCACGGTACGCGGCATCCTCGGCCTGGTCCCACGCACCGGCAGCGTGCTGCTGGCCGGCGAGGAGACGGTGCGCCTGGCCACCCACGCGCTGGTGCGCCGGGGCATCGGCTACGCACCCGAGGACCGCGGCGTCTTCGCCGCCCTCAGCGTCGCCGAGAACCTGCGCCTCGCCGAGCGGACCGCAGCCGGTGAACCCGACTACGACCTGGTGCACGAACTGTTCCCGGAGCTGAGGCGACGGGCCCGGCAGGCCGCGGGCACCCTCTCCGGGGGCCAGCAGCAGATGGTCGCCGTCGCCCGGACCCTCCTCAACGGCAACCGGCTGATCATCGCGGACGAGCCCACCAAGGGGCTGGCCCCCAAGGTGGTCACGGAAGTCGCCCAGGCACTGGAGCGCGCGGCCGAGGCGGTGCCGGTGCTGCTGGTGGAACAGAACCTCGCCGTGGTGCGGCGCCTGGCCCGCGACTGCGTCGTCCTCGCCGACGGACGCACCGCGCACCGGGGCTCCACCGACGACCTGCTCGCCGACCCCGAGGCCGCCCGTCGGCTGCTCGGCGTCGGCGGCGCCGGCCTCGGCGGCGCCGAGGCGCCCGCCGGTCGGTCCGTTCACATCGCGGCCCGCCCCGCCGCCCGGCTCCCGGAGGCCGACGCCTGATGCCCACGGTCGTACTGCTCGTCTTCACCGGACTGGGCCTGGGGGCCCTGTACTTTCTGGTCGCCTCCGGCCTGTCGCTGATCTTCGGACTGATGGACGTGCTCAACTTCGCCCACGGCGCCCTGTTGTCCGTCGGCGCCTACGGCACCTGGTGGGCCGCGTCCGGTCACCTGCCCGGGGCCGGATCCGGCGGGGCGGGGTTCGCTCTCGCCGTCGTCTTCGGCACCGCGGCGGGCACCGTCGCCGCCGTGCTGCTCGAACTCGCGGTGATCCGCCCGCTCTACACCCGCCCGCGCGAGCAGATCCTCGCCACGGTGGGCGTCGGCCTGGCCGTCCCGGCCCTGCTGTCCGCGATCTGGGGTTCCGACGCCCGGCCCTTCCCCGGCCCGAAGGCCCTCTCCGGTACCTTCGCCCTGCTGGGCGCCGAGGTGCCGCTCAACCGCCTGGTACTGACCGGCGCCGCCCTGCTCGTGCTGACCGCGCTCCGGCTGTTCCTCGGCCGCACCCGGCACGGACTGGTCGTCCGGGCGGGGGTGGAGGACCGGGCGATGGTCACCGCACTCGGCATCGACGTGCGGAAGGCCTTCACGCTGGTCTTCGCCATCGGCGGCGGAGCGGCGGCCCTCGGAGGCGCCCTCGGCGGCCTCTACTTCGGCTCCGTGGACCCCGGACAGGGCACCTCCCTGCTCATCTTCGCCTTCGTGGTCGTCGTGACAGGCGGCATGGGCTCACTTACCGGCGCCGCACTGGCCTCGGTGGCCGTGGGTCTCGTCCAGCAGTTCGCCAACTACTACACCACCGCAGGCCTCGGCGACCTCGCCGTCGTCGTCCTGCTCGCCGCCCTGCTGCTGGTCCGGCCGCGAGGGCTCACCAGGAGGCTCGCATGACCATCGTCACCCAGCCGCGCGGCCCGGCCCGCGCGGGGGACCACACCGTCGCCGGCCGCCTGGAACGGCTGCGGCACGCCTCCCGCTGGTGGCCCGCCCCGCTGCTGGTGGTGCTCCTCGTGGTGCCCTACAGCGCACTGCCGTTGCCGGTCCTGCTCGACGGCCCGATCGGCAGTCCCGGCAACCTCCAGCTGCTCGCCCTCTGCCTGGTGTTCGGCGCCCTGGCCACCGGCTACGACCTGCTGCTCGGCCGCACGGGACTGCTGTCCTTCGGGCACGCGCTCTACTTCGCCGCGGGCACCTACGTCACCAACATCGTCATGCTCGAAGCGGGCCTGTCATTCGCAGTGTCCGCACTGCTGGGACTCCTGGCGGGCACGGCGCTCTCCGCGCTGCTGGGCGCGATCAGCCTGAGGGTCGAGGGGATCGCCTTCTCCATGGTGACCCTGGCCTTCGCGCAGGCCGCGTCGATCCTCGTGCAGCGCGACCCCGGCGGCGTCACCGGCGGCGAGGAGGGCAGGGCGGCTCCCGACGGCGGGCTGCCCGCCCCGCTGGTGGGCATCCAGCACACCGCGGGCCTGTACTGGACCGCCCTGGCCTACCTCGTCGTCGTGCTGGCCGTCGTGCAGTGGACCGTCCGCTCTCCCATCGGGCGGGTGTGGGAGGGCATCAAGGAGAACGAACGCCGGGTGGAGGTACTGGGTATGCGCCCCTACGGCTACAAACTGGCCGCCTTCGTCATGGCCGGCACCCTGGCCGCACTCGGCGGCATCGTGTACCTCCTGCTGACGGGCGGTGTCACTCCGCGGACGACCACCTCCGACTTCACCCTGTCCCTGCTGGTGATGGTGGTACTGGGCGGTTCGGGCACCCGATGGGGTCCCCTGGTCGGCGGCATCCTCTACACCTGGGCCGACCAACGCCTCGGCGACCTGGCCGGATCGGAGACGGTCACCTCGCTGCCCACCGTGGTGCGGGCGCCGCTCTCGCAACCGTTGTTCCTGCTCGGGGCCCTGTTCGTCGCCGTCATCTATCTCCTTCCCGGGGGCGTGGTGAAACTGCCGGAGCGAATCCGCGCGGCCCGCAGACTCCGGGCCACCGCCGAGCGCGGAGAGGTCGTGCCGTCATGAACCGCACTCCGAGGACTGCCGCGACGGGTCGTCCACGGGCCGCCGCACCGGCGCGCGAGGAACTGCGGGTGCCGGTGCGCGGCGGTGAACTGGCCGTGTCGCGCTGGCGTGCGGATGATCCGGCCGCGCCGGTGGCACTCGCGCTGCACGGCATCACGGCCAACGGCCTGAGCTGGGCCCGCGTCGCCCACCACCTGGCCGGACGGATGACCTTGGTGGCGCCGGACCTGCGTGGCCGGGGCGGCAGCGGGCGGTTGCCCGGCCCGTACGGCATCGCGGTCCACGCCGACGACACGGCCGCGGTGGCGGACACGCTGGGACTGGAGCGGGTGGTGCTGGCCGGCCACTCGATGGGGGCCTTCACCGCGGCCCTGACCGCCGTACGCCATCCGCGTCTGCCGACGGCCCTGCTGCTGGTGGACGGCGGGGTGGGCTTCCCCGTCCCGGCGGACCTGGACCCGGACGAGCTGCTCGACGCGGTGATCGGCCCGGCCGTGCGGCGGCTGTCGATGACGTTCCCGGACCGGGACGCCTACCGCGCCTTCTGGCAGCGGCATCCGGCCTTCGGCGACAGTTGGTCACCGTGGGTCGACGCCTACATCCAGCGCGATCTCGTGGGGGAGGAGAGCCGGCTGCGCTCCTCCTGCAGCAGGGAGGCGGTCCGCATCGACGGCGTGGACCAACTCCGGGAGGAGGTGTCGGGCGCGGTGCACCGGCTGCCCTGCCCGGCCGTGCTCCTGTGGGCCGAGCGCGGTGTGATGGACGAGTCCCAGGGTCTGTACGACGAGCGTCGGCTCGCCGCCGCGCGCCTCGCCCCTGAACGGGTACGCACGCAGCGCGTGTCCGGCACGAACCACTACACGATCCTCGTCGGTGACGAGGGCGCCCGGGTCGTGGCGCGGAACCTCCTGCACGCGGCGGGCGGGCGCGGAACGAGTGGGCCGGGCGCCGTCCCGTCGGGGTGACCGCGGCATCGGCTCCGGGGCGGCGGAGCGCGCCGCGGTCGTGCGCCGGGCCGTGCCCGTGCGCACCCGCTCGCGCGTCAGGTACCCGACAGCAGATGCAGACGCAGGGCGAGCTGGAGTTCCAGGGCCTGCTCGGGGGAGTTCCACCCGGCGCCGAGCAGCGCCTGGACGCGGTCGAGGCGCTGTACGACCGTGTTCACGTGCACGTGCAGTTCCTCCTTCGCCCGGGTGAGGCTTCCGCCGCAGTCGAAATAGGCGCGCAGCGTACGCACCAGTTGGGTACCGCGTTGGCTGTCGTACGCCAGCAGCGGGCCCAGGGCCGCGGTGACGAAGCCGTCCACGTCGTGGTTGTCGCCGAGCAGCACGCCGAGGAAGCCGAGTTCGGTGACGCCCGCTCCCTGCCCGGTGCGATCGAGTATGTGCAGGGCTCGCAGACAGCGCACGCCTTCGGCGTGCGCGTCGGCGACAGCCCGTGGCCCCGCTGCCGGGCCTGTGCCGGCCACGGTGACCGGCGCGCCGATCAGTTGGCCGAGCTGCCCGGCGGCGAGCCGGGCCGCCTCCCCCGGCGCCTTGCCTTCACCGGGAAGCAGCAGGACCACGGCGGCCTCGTGCTCCGCGCTGACGCCGCCGCTCCCGAAGAGGTACCGCACGGCCGCGTCGGCGAGCCGGCCCCGTGCCTCGTCGACGGTCCGGGCGACGAGCAGGACGTGTGGCCGGTCGAGGTCGAAGCCGAGGCGACGGCCGCGGGCCACGAGGCCGGCCGGATCGCGATCGGGCGCGGTGAGCAGATCGGTGATCAGATCGCCGCGGACCCGGTTCTCCGTCTCGGCGACCGACCGCCGCAGCAGGAGGAGCAGTGACGTCACGACGCTGCTGCGCTCGAACAGGCGCTGGTCGGGGCCGTCGAGGTCCGGTCGCCCGTACAGGACCAGACAGCCCAGCAGTTCCTGCCCCGCGAGCATCGCGCAGACCCAGCGCCCGTCACGGAACACCGCGCGGGCGGCGGCGCGGGAGCTCTTCGCCGACGCGACCAGCGCCGCCGCCTCCGCGTGACCTGCTTCTGCGGACCCCTCGGCGAACGCGCCGCCTTGCCCGCCCACCGCGGTGAGCGGCCACCCGGACCCGTCGTGGACCGCGACGTCCCCCTTCAGCAGACCGGCCACGGCGGTGGCGACATCGGACACGTCGCCACCCCGCAGCACGAGATCGGTGAGCCGGTCATGGGACTCCTCGGCACGCTGGATGGCGGCGGAATGCTCCCCGATCACGGCGTTGGCCTCGGCGAGTTCGGCCAGCGCGGTCCGTGCGTCGGCCATGGCCTTCGCGGTGTCGATCGCGATGGCCGCGTGGTCGGCCAGTGAGCACAGCAGGGCCACCTCGTCCGGCGCGAAGGTGCGGGGCGTGCGGTCGGCCGCGAAGAGGGCCCCGATGACCTGGCCACCGCTTCCCGATCCCAGCAGCAGCGGTACGCCGAGGATCGCGACCAGTCCCTCGTCCAGGACTCCGGCGTCGATGCTGCCGGTGTGCACGAAGCGGTCGTCGGTGCGGTAGTCCGGGGTGGCGTAGGGACGTGCGGTCTGCGCGACCAGACCGCCGAGGCCCTCGCCCAGTTGCAGGCGCAGGTTCTGGAACAGTCCGGACACCGAGCCGTCGGTGACCCGCATGAACGTGTCCCCGGCCTCCTCGTCGGGCAGGGTGAGGTAGGCCGTGTCGGTACCCAGGAGCAGGCGGGCCCGCCGGACGATGGACCGCAGTACGGCGTCGAGGTCGCGCAGGGCGGCCAGATCGCCCGCGGTGTCGAAGAGCGCCGTCAACTCGGCTTCCCGGCGCCTGTGTTGTCTGAGCGTGCTCTGCACACGCAGCGCGGCCTCGGTGGCTTTCTCGACCTCCGCGAGGTCCTCGGCGGTGGCACCGTCGCGGCGCGCATCGGCTGCGACGGTGCCGAGCTCTTCGGCGGGGGCGCCCGCGGCGAGGAGCTCCAGCAGCCGCCGCAGATGACAGGTGACGGAGACGGGCGAGTGCGGCATGGGCGGGCTACCGTTGCGAAGTCGGTGGACGGTGGTGTCGGGACATGGCCTGGAGCGTACGGCCGATGAGGGCCGGTGTCCCCCCGGACCGGGAGGACACCGGCCCTCGGTGAGCGGCTCGCGCCGTCAGGCGGATGTGGCCGACCGCTGTTCCCGGACGGGTTCGGCCGCCACGGAGCCGTCCGGCTCGATGGCCGCGAGGTCTCGGCCGCGGGTCTCGCGGGAGGCGACGACGGCCACCACGGTGATCAGCGCCGCCAGACCGATGTACACCGAGATCGGCGTGGAGTCGTCGTACGAGCTCAGCAGCGCGGTTGCGATCAGCGGAGCCGGGGCGCCGGCCGCCACCGAGGAGAGCTGGGCCCCTATGGACGCGCCGGTATAGCGCATCCGCGTGGCGAACAGCTCCGAGAAGAACGCCGCCTGGGGCGCGTACATGGCGCTGTGGAAGATCAGCCCGACGGTGACGGCCAGCACCAGCGAGGGGAACGACCTGGTGTCCAGCAGGGCGAAGAAGGCCCACGACCACAGGCCCACGCCGACCGCGCCCACCAGGTACACGGGCTTCCGGCCGACCCGGTCCGAGAGCGCGCCGAACAGCGGGATCAGACAGAACTGCACGGCCGAGCCGATGAGCACGGCGTTCAGCGACGTCTGCTTGTCGATCTTGAGGTGTTCCACGCAGTAGGTGAGGACGAACGCGGTGATCACGTAGTAGGAGATGTTCTCCGCCATCCGCGCGCCCATCGCGACCAGGACGTCCCGCCAGTGGTGGCGCAGGACGGCGACGAACGGCGGCTGCTCGGCCCGCTCCTGCGCCTTGCGCCGTTCGGCCTTGGCCAGCGCCTCCTTGAACAGGGGCGACTCGTCGACGGACAGCCGGATCCACAGACCGATCATGACCAGGACGGCCGAGAGCAGGAACGGCACCCGCCAGCCCCAGGTGTTGAACGCGTCGTCGCTGAGCACGCTGGTCATCAGGGAGAGCACTCCGACGGCGACCAGGTTGCCGGCCGGAGCGCCGGCCTGCGGCCACGAGGCCCAGAACCCGCGCCTGCCGGCCTCACCGTGCTCGGAGACCAGCAGGACGGCGCCGCCCCACTCGCCGCCCAGGGCGAAACCCTGGATCAGACGCAGGGTGGTCAGCAGCAGGGGCGCCGCGACGCCGATCGTGTCGTAGCCGGGGACGCAGCCGATCAGGGCGGTGGAGAGCCCCATCATCAGCAGGCTGATCACCAGGAGCTTCTTGCGTCCGAGGCGGTCGCCGAAGTGACCGAAGACCACGGCGCCGATCGGCCGGGCGGCGAAGCCGATGGCATAGGTGAGGAAGGACAGCAGTGTCCCGGTCAGCGGGTCCGACTCGGGGAAGAACACGCGGCCGAACACGAGGGCCGCGGCCGAGCCGTACAGGAAGTAGTCGTACCACTCGATCGTGGTGCCGATCAGGCTGGCGGCGACGATGCGCCTGAGGTTGTTCGGGGCCGGTGGAGCGGTTGCGGGCGACGACATCGGCACCACTTCCTGGGGTGTGACGGGGACGTTTGCGTGTCGCCACACCGTAGGAATCCACAGGTCAGGCGCACATGTGGCGGGGCAACACAGTTCGGGGGTCGGTTATGCGTGCGGCCACCATGCCGGCTCATGGAAAGCCGGTTCCGGGGATCGACGGTGGCCGAAACGGGTGCCGTCCGGGACGCGTGGTGCCGGGTGGTTGCGACGGTCCGGTGTTGACTCCCGTGCAGGTGCGGTGCGAAAAGCCCGTACGTCGTCCGCTCTTCGGGGCCCCGGTGCAGTTGGCGACGCTTTCTGAAACGTTGCGCTTCGGGTGAACCAATGTCTGTGCCCGGGAGATCAGATTTTGACGGACCGCGCGGTGGGAGTTTTTGCCGCCAAGAGCAGAGCGCAATTATCCAACGTACACGGGCCGTTCCGGCGTGCTACTGTCGATCTCGGTTGCAGTTGTGGTTCCCAAAATTTCAAGTGCCCCCACCAGGCTTCTGCCGGTCGGGAGTGTGCTTCTGTATTTCCGGTCATTTCCGGGCGGGGTAATCATCGCGGCGACGCGGCGTTCGCGCAGTGCGGATTCCGATGCATTGCCCCAAAGGAGATGTGACATGGCTACCGGTACTGTGAAGTGGTTCAACGCGGAAAAGGGCTTCGGCTTCATCGAGCAGGACGGTGGCGGCCCCGACGTGTTCGCCCACTACTCGAACATCGCGGCGCAGGGCTTCCGCGAGCTGCTCGAAGGCCAGAAGGTGAACTTCGACATCGCGCAGGGCCAGAAGGGCCCCACTGCCGAGAACATCGTTTCCGCCTGACGCTCACGCATCATCCGTAGCTGGGGCCCGCGTCCTTCGGGGCGCGGGGCCCAGCTACACGCATCTTTCGCGGTGATTTCACCCGCGGAGCGACTCGGAGGAATCCGCGGTCCCACCACGCGCGGCTCCTCCTGCAGAGCTGCGGGCGCATCCTGAAGAGCTGCACCGCAGTCGACGCCCGGATCTTAGGCCCCCACCGCGCCACTCATTTCAGCACGCGCGCCCCGGAGATTTCCGCCGGCCAGATTGCTTTCATTGCCACCGGTCCATACTTGTAATTCTCCATGCCGCTCATCGCTGCGGGAATTCCTTGATATGTGCCATCGAGGAAGGTTCCGCATGAACCGCACACGTACGAACGACCGCTCCGCCCGCACCCGTCAGGGCGGTGCCGACGCGCCGAAGCGCGGCAGTCGCTTCGGCTCGCCGGCACCACGCCGTTCCCAGGGGCCTGCCCGTTCCGGCGGCCGTCGTCCCGCCCCGGTGCAGGGAGAGTTCGCGCTGCCCAGGACGATCACCCCCGCGCTTCCTGCCGTTGAAGGTTTTGCCGATCTCGGCATGCCCGAGCAGTTGCTGGCCGAACTCGGCAGGCAGGGCGTGACCGTGCCGTTCCCGATCCAGGGCGCCACGCTGCCGAACTCCCTGGCGGGCCGTGACGTCCTGGGCCGCGGGCGCACCGGTTCCGGCAAGACCCTCGCCTTCGGCCTCGCCCTGCTCGCCCGTTCGGCCGGACGGCGTGCTGAGCCCCGCCAGCCGCTGGGGCTGATCCTCGTACCGACGCGTGAACTGGCGCAGCAGGTGACCGACGCGCTCACTCCGTATGCCCGCTCCGTCAGGCTGCGGCTGGCCACGGTGGTGGGTGGCATGTCCATCGGCAGGCAGGCGGTCGCGCTGCGTGGCGGGGCCGAGATCGTCGTGGCGACCCCTGGCCGGCTCAAGGACCTCATCGACCGTGGCGAGTGCAGCCTGAACCAGGTGAGCGTCACGGTGCTGGACGAGGCCGACCAGATGGCCGACATGGGATTCATGCCGCAGGTCACCGCGCTGCTCGACCAGGTGCGCCCGGAGGGGCAACGGATGCTGTTCTCCGCCACCTTGGACCGCAATGTCGACCTGCTGGTGCGCCGCTATCTGACCGACCCCGTCGTGCATTCGGTCGACCCCTCGGCCGGTGCGGTCACGACGATGGAGCACCACGTCCTGCACGTCCACGGCGCTGACAAGCACGCCGCCACGACCGAGATCGCCGCTCGCGACGGCCGGGTGATCATGTTCCTGGACACCAAGCATGCCGTCGACCGGCTGACCCAGGACCTCCTCAACAGCGGAGTGCGCGCCGCCGCGCTGCACGGCGGCAAGTCGCAGCCGCAGCGCACCCGCACGCTGGCGCAGTTCAAGACGGGGCACGTCAGCGTGCTGGTGGCGACCAACGTCGCGGCGCGCGGCATCCACGTCGACAACCTCGACCTCGTCGTCAACGTCGACCCGCCGACCGACCACAAGGACTACCTCCACCGCGGCGGCCGTACCGCCCGCGCCGGCGAGTCCGGCAGTGTCGTCACCCTCGTCACACCGAACCAGCGCCGCAGTATGGTGCGCCTCATGTCGGACGCCGGGATCCGGCCGCAGACCACCCAGATCCACTCGGGCGACGAGGCCCTGCGCCGGATCACCGGCGCTCAGGCCCCCTCCGGCATCCCGGTCGTCATCACCGCACCGGTGTCCGAACGCCCCAAGCGCAGCGCCACCTCCCGAGGCCGGCGACGCCCCGCTTCGGGAAGCCGGCGCGCCCCCGTACGCAAGTCCGTCTCCGGCGCGGCGGCCTAGGACCTTCGTGATCAAAAAGCTGACCCATCTCTGCAGGAGGCACCTTTTGACGCTGGTTCAGATGCAGCCCCGCCCGGCGAGCGCCGGCCCCGTGCACAGGACGGCGGAGGAGGTCGTGGACGAGGCCGGACCGCAGGTCTGTGACGACATGAGCATCGAGGTCGCGCTGTCCGTCATGGCCGCGGCCCGCACGAGCCGACTGGTCGTCTGTGACCAGGACGACCAGCGCACCGGCCTGGTCACCCGGACGGACCTCACCACCGTCCGCGACAGCTCCGCCTACACGGACCGCCTCCGCCTGCGCGACATCCTCGGCGACCACGGCTCGTTCACCTCACCCGTGACCGCCATGGCCGAAGCCGAGGGCGCGCTGCGCACCCGTGGGCTCGGTCTCCTGCCGGTGGCCGACGCGCAGGGCGGCGCCCTGGACGTCCTCGCTCTCTCCCGCTGAGCCACCACACCCCGGTCGGACCGTTCTCCCCTTCTCCCCTGTGAGGCCCCATGCGCTGCGTCATCGCCCGCTTCCCCTTCGAGCTCACCAAGGGGGGCGTGCTGGAATCGATGAAGGGCATCAAGCCCGAACCGGTCACCGGCGATTTCGTGATCATTGGCCGTCGTCACTATCCCGTCAAGCAGGTCGGCCAGGTCGTCACGCGCCAGGACCGCCGTGACTTCAGCGTCCCCGAAGTCCTGCGAGCCATGACTCAGCTCGGCTTCACCTGCCGCGCCGTCCCCAAGGCCGTGCCCCTGGGCGCTCTCGGCCCGATGCAGCACGCCTCCTCGATGCTCGGCGCCCCAGCTTCCGTCTGACCCGGGAAACAGCACGAACCGACACCTGAACAGCGCTGTGGGCCCTACCGGTACGCCGGTCGGGCCCACACTGCGTGCGCGGCCGGTTCCTGTCGCCGCCGCTCCGTGACCGGAATGGCTGAGGCCGCCCATGGACCAGGCGCTGACGTCCTCGATCGCCGTCCTCCATCCCCCCGGGGGCGTCGAAGACGGCGGCGAACTCCCCCGAGCGGGCGAAATCCGTCAGCACCTCCGACACTCCCTGCCTCCGCAGCGCCCCGGGAGCCGGGCGGCCGGCGATGAAGCGGACTGTGTTCGCGGGCCATCCGGCTGCTCGACTTGAGCGGTGACGCGGACACGACCAGGACCACGGTGTCCGCTTCGTCAGGGGCCATGGCGAGAGTGGCGAGAGTGGCGAGAGTCGCCTCGGGACGAGGAAGCAGATCCTCGTCAAGGCGCTGAGGCGGAAGCAGGAGCGTCGACCGGTGGAGTTCCTCACGAGACGCGGTGTCGGCCGGTGCCCGCCGGCGGCAGCCGCGGCGCTTTCGGCGACGTCACGCCCAACCCGACGTGCTGCGCGGCGATGGGTCACTGCGAGCGCCTCACTGGGCCTCGGATCTGCTTGAACCGTCCGTGGACCGGTCCAGCAGACAGGTCGGCACGGATTACGTCATCTTTGGGCGCGCGGAAATCTATGCCAGATGAAGTAGGTATTGGGTGGCGGTGTGGGTATAGTTTCTCTCGTAGCCGAGATCGAGCGGGTGCGGCGCAGAGATGAACTGCCGGGCAGCAGTACACGCAGTTGCAGTTCGCAGCGGCCGTACCCGTGAGTGACTAGTTGATCAAGAGGGAAGAACGGAGGAGCCGAGCGCCATCAGGATCGCCCGGGCGGAAGCCGTGGCCCGGGTACCGCAGGACATCGATAGTGAGGTGGTCTCCGGTCAGGCAATCGCGATCCCCGCGCCCCCGACAGCATGTCGGTGGGGTCTGCGGAAACACAGGGCCGGTTCAGTATCAGGGCCGGCAGATGGTGTAGTAGTTCCTTCGGGGCCCTGGTGCCGGTACGGCGCCAGGGCCCCTCGACGCGTTCCACAGAGAGGTGCGATGACAGCAGACGACACGTTCGGCCGTCTCGATGACGACGACTACCCCGCCTACACCATGGGCCGGGCCGCCGAGATGCTCGGCACCACACAGGGTTTCCTCCGCGCCATCGGCGAAGCCCGCCTCATCACCCCGCTGCGCTCCGCGGGCGGCCACCGCCGCTACTCCCGCTACCAGCTGCGCATTGCGGCCCGCGCCCGGGAGCTCGTCGACCAGGGGACCCCCATCGAGGCCGCCTGCCGCATCGTCATCCTCGAAGACCAACTGGAGGAGGCCCAGCGCCTCAACGCCGAATATCGCCGTGCCGCCGAATCAGCGAACCCGTCGGCAGGGGCATGAGAGGAGCGTGCCCGTCGGCGTCGGCGGGCACGCACGGTCTCGTGTGCGGCGTGATCACTTCCTCTGGTGACGCGGCGTGTGGGCGTGTAACGTCTGCGTCAGCTGTCGTGGTTCGGAATTCCCTCTTGCCCACGCCTTTGGTGTGGGCGTTTTGCTGTGCTGTGCCGCAGGAACCAGGGCGATCACCTCCGCCTGCCACACGGAGTGGGAGGCGTTCATCGACTGGAAGGCATGACCATGGCTACGGGAACTGTGAAGTGGTTCAACGCGGAGAAGGGCTTCGGCTTCATCGCCCAGGACGGCGGCGGCCCGGATGTCTTCGCGCACTACTCGGCGATCAACTCCACTGGCTTTCGTGAGCTCCAGGAGGGCCAGGCCGTGACGTTCGACGTCACCCAGGGCCAGAAGGGTCCGCAGGCCGAGAACATCAACCTGGCCTGACCTCGCAGACCCGCCCGGGGGAGCGCGCACGTCGCGTCCGTGGCCTCCGCCGGTGCGGGTCCTGTCGCCCACCTGGACGAAGCCGCCTGATCTGTGGAGGCCCGGGCCGATGCGACTTCGGCCCGGAACCTCCCGGCCTCAGTCGCCGCGGGCGACGCCGGGCACGGGAGCCGCGTGTCCTGCGCCGCGACCGTGCGGCTCGGAGGAGCCGGCGTCAGGGCGTGCGCGGTCTCGCCGGTATCCCGCATGACCTCCGCGTCCGGCGCCGCGGGTCCGGACCGACCCGGTCGCCGGTGAAGTCGGTGATGAAGAACGACACCGACGCGGCCCCGAGCTGCTGCTTGCGCATGCCCGCGACCGTCGAGTGACTTGACGAGTTCCGTCGGCGCCAGCGTCCCCGCCAACGTCATGGCCTCCCTCGGCCGTCCCCGTTCTCCGAAGTGCGTCGCCCACCCCCCCCCGCCGGGGGGGGGCGCGGCCGGCAGGTCCGCGCGCCGCGCGGGGGCGCCCGCCGGCCGCACCCCGGCAGCGGGCGGCCCCCGGCGGCGGCGGCGGAGGAACTGT